>DAOQWY010000053.1 GCA_035342335.1 Bacteroidales bacterium | reverse complement strand
GAGATTAGTGGAAATCATTGAAAGAGCCAAGTAACCATGATACAACAAGAATCACGATTGACAGTTGCCGATAACAGTGGCGCCAGAGAAGTGCTCTGTATCCGCGTGCTGGGTGGAACAGGAAAAAGGTATGCAACCATTGGCGACAAGATCATCGTCACGGTGAAAACAGCCATTCCATCCGGCAACATCAAAAAAGGAACCGTATCCAAAGCCGTTGTCGTCCGGACAAAAAAGGAGATCCGACGGAACGACGGATCCTACATACGGTTTGACGATAATGCAGTGGTACTGTTGAACACTGCCGGAGAAATGGCCGGTACGCGCATATTCGGACCGGTGGCCCGGGAACTCCGGGATAAGAAATACATGAAGATCATTTCGTTGGCACCTGAAGTACTGTAGCAATCAAATACGGAACAGTGATGAAAAAGAAATTTCATATTCGCAAAGGAGATACGGTGATGGTCATTGCCGGTGACTCCAAGGGTCAGCAGGGCCGGGTCCTTAAGATCGACATCGATAAGGAAAATGCCATTGTTGAAGGAGTCAACATGATGGCAAAGCATAGCAGGCCAAACACACAGAATCCCAAGGGAGGGATTTTGCATAAGGAAGCGCCCATCCACATTTCCAACCTCAAGGTGGTCGATTCTTCCGGAAAACCAACGCGTACCGGGCGCAGAATCGACCCGAAAACCAATAAAGCAATCCGGTTCTCAATTAAATCTGGGGAGGTGATCAAGTAATGAACTACGTACCACGTCTGAAAAAACAATACCAGGAAGAAATTACTCCTGCATTGATGAAACAGTTTGAGTTTACCAACCTGATGCAGGTGCCCAGGCTGGTGAAAATCTGCCTGAACCAGGGTATGGGATCAGCAATCACGGACAAAAAATTACTGGAGACCGGAATTGTTGAAATGACATCCATCACGGGTCAGAAAGCCGTCACCACCAAATCAAAAACGGATATATCGAATTTCAAGTTGCGCCGGGGTATGCCCATCGGTATCCGGGTGACCCTGAGGGACATCAAAATGTATGAGTTCCTCGACAGGCTCGTTTCGGTTTCCATTCCCCGCATCCGGGATTTCAAAGGCATCAACGACAAGGGATTCGACGGAAGGGGAAATTTTACTTTCGGTGTTTCGGAACAGATCATCTTTCCGGAGATCGATATCGATAAAGTAGCCAAAATCAATGGAATGGATATCACATTTGTGACAACCGCCAAAAATGACAAGGAAGCCTATGCATTGCTAAAAGAATTTGGAATACCATTTAAAACTCAAAAATAAGTATACATGGCGAAGGAATCAATGAAGGCTCGTGAGATCAAACGGCTTATGCTCAATAAGAGGTTCGCGGCCAAAAGAAAAGAATTGAAAGAAAAAGGTGACTACATCGCATTGCAGAAACTGCCCAAAAATTCATCCAGCGTCCGGCTGCACAACCGTTGTCAGCTTACCGGCCGCTCCAGGGGATACATCCGCCTGTTCGGTATCTCCCGTATCAATTTCAGGGAGATGGCGAACCAGGGACTGATCCCCGGTGTGAAAAAAGCCAGCTGGTAATGTTATGATGTCCATTAATTAAACCGAGATATACACAATGACGACAGATCCAATTGCAGATTATCTGACTCGAATCAGGAATGCGGTGAAGGCCAACCACCGGATCGTGGAGATCCCCGCCTCCAATCTAAAAAAAGAGATGACAAAGATCCTCTTTGATAAAGGATATATTTTGAATTATAAATTCGAGGATGACCAGGTGCAGGGTGTCATAAAAATTGCCCTGAAGTACCATCCCTCGACAAAATTGCCGGCGATCAACTCACTGAAGCGTGTCAGCAAACCAGGGCTCCGCAAGTATGTGGATGCAGAACGGCTGCCCCGGGTCCTCAACGGGCTTGGCATTGCCATACTGTCAACCTCCCAGGGCGTGATGACCGATAAGGAAGCGCGTAAACTGAATATCGGCGGTGAAGTTCTATGTTATATAAGCTAATACAGGAGAATAAACAATGTCACGAGTAGGAAAATTACCCATTTCCATTCCTGAAGGTGTCAACATAACCATCACGGATGATAACAGGGTAACGGTAAAGGGTAGTATGGGAGAACTTAGCCAGCAGGTTGATCCCCAGATTGAAGTCAGGGTGGAAGACGGCATGCTGCATCTCAGAAGAAGCTCCGATGAAATAGAGCCGCGGTCCAAGCACGGTCTGTACAGGGCGCTGCTGGCGAATATGGTCAAGGGCGTTTCCACGGGTTTTACAATTACCCAGGAGATGGTGGGCGTTGGGTATAAGGCTGCGCTGAACGGACAGACGCTCGACATCGCCGTTGGCTATTCCCATAATATCATCTTTCAGCTTCCCCCTGAAATCAAGGCGGAAGTAAAAATCGAACGGGGAAAGAATCCCCTGATCATCCTGCAATCGCACGACAGGCAGCTGCTGGGCCAGGTTTCGGCAAAGATCCGTTCGCTCAGGCCTCCTGAACCCTACAAGGGCAAGGGGATCAAGTTTGAGAATGAACAACTGAGAAGAAAAGCCGGCAAGGCAGCTGAAAAGAAATAACCTGTTTTTTAAATG
>DAOQWY010000052.1 GCA_035342335.1 Bacteroidales bacterium | reverse complement strand
GCTGTCAGGAATGCTGCAAATCCAAGAAAGGAATACAGGGATGAAAAATAGAAGTTCTTTGCCGTATCAGGAAGGTTGTCAAGAATTTCATTCCATCCCCGGGAGAAAGAATTACCCATGTAGAAGTGCCAGAATCCGTATTGTTTTACCAGGTGGGGTACCCAGTGGAAATACCATAAGGATACCGTCGAGGCAGCCAAAGCCAGTGCGGCCGCCAGAGCCCATTTTCGTTTGACTGGTATGGTTCTGTCAAGAAGCGGGAACAGGATGACGGGCATCAGGCACAGGGCAGGTAACTTAGCCAGCAATCCCAGGGTGATCAGGATACCGGAGGCTGTCAGGTGGATGCGTTTTCCACGTTCCAGATAGAGAATTCCTGCGTACAATCCAATGAAAATGAGCGATATGCTGAATGTATCCGGCATGATCTTTCTGGAATAATTGAACCAGATGGAGCATAAAAGAACCAGGGTGGAGAAGAATGCGATCCGTTCGCTCAGCCATTTGCGTAGCAGGAGATAGAAGAAATAGATTCCCAGGGAGCTGACAATCAGGTTAATGATACGGCCGTACCAGTGATCGAAACCTGCCACCAGGGATACCAGGTAGATCAGGTAGTTGAGCAAAGGGAATTCCATTCCTGTAATTCCTGTTTTCTCACCTGCAAAGTCGACACGGGGAAAAAAGATGTTCGGGTTTGTTTCCAAAAAATTGCGTGCAACCATATTGACGGTCACCTGGCGCCAGGCGTGACCCACTTCTGCCGGAGGCAAGGTGATACCGTACAACCTCAGCAGAAAGAAAAGGGCTATCCAGAAACGGATGTCGGATACCCAGACGAGCCATTTACGATTTACCCGTGCTATCATTATTTTCCAAACATACAAGAAATTCAGAAGATTTTGCATTCATCAGGGTAACAAAATCAGGTTAAAACGTATTAATAGGGTAGGAGGTGCACAAACTATCTGCCAGCCGGCAGCCTGTATTATGAATAATATTTCTTAATAAGCTTGCTGAAATTATGTATTTTTACAATATCATTACAAGGCATGAAAAAACGCTGGGTACTCAATAAAGCGGCTGATTTCGAAATGGTTAATAATCTTGCGCAGGCATTGAATGTTGATCATAGCATTGCCACACTGCTTGTTCAGCGGGGTATTTATACCTATGAGGATGCGCGGGAGTTTTTTCGGCCTGAGCTCAACCGGTTATATGATCCCTATCTGATGATGGATATGGACAAGGCTGTGGAGAGAATAGGGAGTGCCATTCGCGGGGATGAACCTATCCTGGTCTACGGTGATTATGATGTGGACGGCACGACAGCCGTAGCTCTCGTTTACACATTTCTGAAACAGTTCACTCCCAAGATCGATTATTACATTCCTGACAGGTATTCCGAAGGGTATGGCGTTTCTATCCAGGGAATCGATTATGCTGCGGATAACGGCTTTAAGCTGATCATTGCACTGGATTGCGGTATCAAGGCCACTGAGAAGATCAGATACGCCCGGAACAGGGGCGTTGATTTTATCATAGGTGATCATCACAGTCCGGATGACAAACTGCCCGAGGCAGTGGCTGTTTTGGATCCCAAACGGGATGATTGTCCCTATCCTTACAAAGAGCTTTCAGGATGCGGGGTTGCGTTCAAACTTATACAGGCCTATTCCCTTCGCAATGACTTACCTTTTTCGGCGCTGGAGAAATACCTCGACCTGGTGGTGGTGAGCATTGCTGCAGATATTGTTCCCATCACAGGAGAAAACCGTATCCTGGCTTACTACGGGCTGAAACTGATCAACGCGGATCCCCGTCCTGCGTTTGAAGCCATCTTAAAGCATTGCAATGTCACCCGCAAAGTGGTGGATGAGGACAATCCCTCCAATTTCATATTTACAAAAGAACTGACGATCAGTGATCTTGTTTTTTTGATTGGTCCGCGCATCAATGCTGCGGGCAGGATCGAAAGTGGCCGTAACTCAGTCGACCTTCTGGTGTCGCAGGATGAATTGAAGGCAGGGCTGCTTGCCGAACAGATCAATGAATTCAACATTGAGCGCCGGAGCCTTGACCTGCAGGCAACGCTCCAGGCACTTGAAATCATCGGCGCTGATGAAAAACTAAAATGCAAAAAAACAACGGTCGTTTATAATCCTGATTGGCACCAGGGTGTGGTAGGCATAGTCGCTTCACGCCTGACCGATACCTATTACCGGCCTACCATCGTACTCACCAATTCCAATGGTCTTATCACAGGTTCGGCCCGCTCCATCAAGGATTTTGACATTTATGACGCCGTGGATGCATGCAGCGGTCTGCTGGAACACTTCGGGGGCCATAAGTATGCCGCAGGGCTTTCGTTAAAACCGGAAAACCTGGAAAAATTCATTGACCGGTTTGAGGAATACGTAAGTGCGCATATCACTGACGATATGCTGCTGCCCGAAATCGAGATTGACCTGAAGATCAACCTCAACGATATCCATCCCAAGTTTTACAGGATTCTGAGTCAGTTTGCACCTTTTGGTCCCGGAAACATGAAGCCGGTGTTCCAGACCAAAGGGCTGGCCGACACGGGCTACGCCCGCATCGTCGGCAAAAATCATATTAAAATGACCGTCGCCCATCCTGAGATCCGAAGTTTCTTCTATCCGGCCATCGCTTTTCAGCAGGGTAACCTGCTGCCATTCATCGAAAAAGGAGTACCCTTCGATATCTGTTATCATATCGAGGAAAACGATTGGAACGGCAATGTGTCGATCCAGTTGAATATCAAGGATATTCAACTCAGAGACCAGCCGTAGAGCTGCTCAGGAGGTTAATTTCCCGGTCCTGAACGACCTGCCGATAAGCATTATTCCGACGATCACCGAAATGATCCCCGTCAGGATCGTCATCAACATACTTACCGGGAACGGCCTGAACACCATGATAAGTCCCAGCAGGATCGCGATCAATGCGATAGAAAGGCCAAGAGATCCCTTCCTGTTTTCCCTGGCAGTTGTAAAATGGCTGTAGAGCTGGTAAACGCCAACCAGCAAAGCCCAGATGCCCAGTACGATCATCAGGACCTTCAGGGCCAGGCCGGGGGTGACCATGATAAAAAGTCCAAGCGCAATCGTTATGACAGAAAATGTCATCAACCACG
>DAOQWY010000051.1 GCA_035342335.1 Bacteroidales bacterium | reverse complement strand
TGATGAGTGGATTTAAAAGTTGACCTTATGGATTTTAAAACATTCTGTCTGAAGGATCATCAGGTCCTTCATCCTTCAGGATGACAAGATAGGTATGATGAAAACCCTGAGTCAGTAAATTGGTTTCTGAAGAAATGGTTTCGATCGCTGTCTCTCCATGGGTCCAGCTCAGCGATCCGTTCTTACCGGTGTAATTATCCCCGGCACTGGCGATGAAATCGGGGATCAGGGATTGTGCCTGTGAAAAACAGGCCGGGCCAGCAATCATAAGAAAAGCAAGACATAAATTTTTCATAGGTAAAAGATTCAGAACGGATATCGTGTTGATCAAGGGTTCATTCATCCACTAAAGCAGAATCCTAGGCCGGGTCGCAACCTTTGTTTTGTGCTATTAATATATGGTAAATAAACCGGGATTCAATGCGGGAGTTTCCCTGCGTCAGGAATGGATTTCCCTGGGTAGGTTTTCTGCGTATTTTCGGTTAGCATTCCGAAGTGGAAGAATGTATTAAAAGGGTGATCTTACTGAATAAAAACGCTTAAAGAGACCCGATCGCCTTCAGGAAATCCTCTTTCCGGTTTCGCGACACCGGAACAATTTCCTGGCCGGTCATCACAACATAGCCTCCTTTTCCGCGGATATATTCCAGGACCTGGTCAAGGTTAATGATATAGGATTTGTGGACGCGGAAGAAATTCCGGTTGAGCAGTCGTTCCTCGAAATCCCCCAGTGGTTTTGAGACCGTGACCTTTGCACGGTTGATGAAGGAAAAGATGGAGTAGGCCCGGTAGGCCTCTGCATGCACAATGTCTTCAAAATTGATAAAAACGAAACCTTCCTGGGTGGGCAGGGGTAATTTACGGCACCAGGCATCTGGCTGAGTTTCCTCCTGCAGGGATGGTTTGGAGTCTTCATATTTTTTCGTGAACCTTTCCAGGGCGTGGGCAAGGTCGTCCTGCGTCACGGGCTTGACCAGAAAATCCAGAGCACTGTTACGGATGGCCTCCAGTGCATACTTGCTGTGGGCTGTGGTGACGATCACCTCAAAATGAACTTCCGGCATGGGTGACAGCAGGTCAAAGCCATTGCCGTCGGGCAGCTCTATGTCGAGGAAGAGCAGGTCGATGGTAATACATTTAAGCAACGTCTTTGCTTCCTGGAGCGATTGGGCAATGCCGATGACCCGGATATGCGGAAAATGATCGGTGATCAGATCCTTTAACTTCAATGCGCTGAGTGGATCATCTTCTACGATCAGCGCAAGAAATTCGCGTTGATACCCCATTGTGAGTGATTTTTGGGGTAAATATACGTTAGATTTATTGATAAATCAATACCTTAACCTGATCTCGCCCATCTATTTTCAGACTTGATCACCGTTTTCATAGGGACCTGGAGGTTGCAAAGGAAAAAGGGGGCATATTACAATACTGATCCCATCCCTTAAATTTTCATTCACGTATGCTTTACAACGAACCGGTAAAGGCTAACCTGCGTGTCGTAATGGCGGGTTCCCCGGTGTCATAGTTCAGCTTCCATTGGCGGGCAAGCAGTACCAAGTCCAATCTATCTTATTTTCTCCACAACCAGTACATGACCAATCTTAGCGCCGTAACAGAGAAAACAGTTAGTGATATGGGGTACAACTGAAATAACCTCTCCCTCAAGATCATTGATGAATTTCGCAAGTTGCCACTGAAAGTCATCCTCATTGACCACAAGGCAATTGACCCTGTACGTCATTTGCTCTTTGATATTATTAATGTGCCTGGTTCTCCTTTAAACGTTTCACCTCCTCCTGCAGCTCTTCGATCGTCGCCTGCTGCTCGTGAACGGCAAGAACTCTATTTCCTGCCTCACTTCTGCCTGCGAAGGAATTCAATGAATCAATTAATCAACAACCCTTCGCTGAGGTCAGGGCGTTTCCTTGAGGCATCGGACCGAAAATCCGGTTTCCTTGTAGAGGTAGTTCCGGAAAAGGAAGGCGAGGCTGTAGTTCAGGAACCGGTACCACGCATCGTCAGTACTGTACTGTGAGGAAGACCAGAACTGACCGTTGTTGCCAAGGTCGTAGAAGCTCCCATCCAGGATGAAGCGGTCGCCCCCCGGAAGGCCTGAAAAACCACTTTCATTGGTAGCACCAGTGTTGGGATCAAACCAAAGGCCCGTTCCTGCTTCAATGGTACCGGTGGTTTTCATCTTACCTCCTGCAACGGTTGAGCCCCCTAAATAAAATGACAAAACCGACCATTCTCCATCCGTGGGAATATGCCAGCCTGGTGGACAAATGCCCTGTGCCCCTTCCGTTGTCACATACTGCATCGCCTCCGGCCATTCGTACATCCCGCCATAAGTGTCGCACTTGGCTTCATCGTTGTCATAACAGTATTTTTCAATGGTACCGTTATCCAGTTGCTGAAATCCACCCTGGGTGCTGTTGATCCTGGTTCCAATGTTCATGTTTTCTGCCATCCAGCACTGATCACCCATCAGAACCGTAGCATAGGATTGCCCATCCCGGCTATCAACCAGAGTATCACCACAGGAGAATCCTGCAGCAAAGCTGACCAGCACTGTGTCCAAAGAACTCCCACACTGAGTAGTGATCGTCCAGCTAAGTGAATAGGCATTCCCTGCCAGTCCGGTGATGCCGCTTGTCGGGCTCGTTGTATCGGTTACTGTCCCTCCTGTGCCAGTAATGATGTGCCATACCCCTATGCCATAGGTAGGCGTGTTCCCAGCCAGAGTGGTCGAGGTGCCGGGAATATTGACTTGATCCGGCCCAGCATTGGCTTGAGAGGGTTGTGGCCAGCATCCCTTGAGGCAGCGGACAGAATATCCGTTTGCCTTGTCGTAGTCGAGCCGATGAATATTCTGGTAGTCGAAAGATAGTTCCCTGCTCCATGAATAACCCGAATTGAGGTAGGATGAAGACCAGTATTGACTGAAGTTGCCAAGACCCATAAAATAATAGCCATAACCATCTCGATATCCACCGGGAAGACCATTGAATCCGCTTTCATTGGTGGCGCCCTCGTTAGGCGCAGTCCAATGGATCAACCCGGATTCCTTTAGACTGCCCCCTGCATCCAGACCTCTCCACCCCGTATAGTCCCATACAGGGTCCCCTATGGGAAACTGACTGTCAACAGTTCCTTCAAGTATTTTCCATTCATTATCTGTTGGAAGATGCCATCCAGAAGGACAAATACCCTGGACTCCTTCCACAGTATCATATTGCATGGTTTCCGGCCATTCGTACAGACCACCGTAAATTGCACAACTTGCTTCATCGTTGTTGTAACAATACTTTTCGATGATCCCATTATCTGTTTGCTGATAGCGTCCAGGATAGGTGCTATTGATTTTGGTGCCCACGTTCAGGTTCTCTCTGAACCAGCACTGATCCCCGATTTTAACTGTGTTGTAGGTTTGTCCTTCATATGTCACTGTCGGTTCCCCCGGGCATGGTATGGCTGGCACATCCATGATGATATTGACTTCAGAAATTAAATCCAGCACGCTTATGATCCCATCATTAGTTACATCTGCGGCTTCGAAGTTGAAGGGATCAGGATTAAGCCCCATGATATAATTGACAATGGTGATAATATCCAGGACATTGATAACGCCATCATCATTGGCATCTCCGTAGAGGATATTATCTTCAGGCAGGCCTGGGAAATCTGGGGCAGAAGCCTGGATTCTGTTCGTAGATAATGAGAACAGCAGCAGGGTCACGCTCAGGCAAAGGATTAACTGTTTCATGACTAAATGGTTTTGAGATATCGAGCAATAAATATACAAAGATTTAACGGGTTATGCAAACGGCTCTGAGAGAATAATGAAGAGGTGTAAGGAGGCTTGTTTTTCAGATCGTGTTGAATACTTTGACCTCACTCACTCAAACTGCGTCTGTTGCGGAGCTGAGGCGGGGGGAATGATATCAGATTAACCGATTAACCGATATCTGATGTTTGATTTAAATCGAAAATCAAATCGAAAATCAAATCGAAAATCAAATCGAAAATCAAATCGAAAATCAAATATCGGTTAATCGGTTAATCAGATATCGACACGCCCTCCCATAGGCATTTACCGGCACCTTGCATGTCCCGGGCAAGGCAAAGTATTGACTTTCGCCCCATATTATTGTACCTTTCAGAACAATTTCATTTTCACTCACCTCAATCTCAACGCCATGAACAAACACGCATCCCTGATCATTGCCCTTACCGGCTTAATGATCTGTTCAATGAATTTTACCGTGCTGTCGCAGGCACCGCCATCCTTTAA
>DAOQWY010000050.1 GCA_035342335.1 Bacteroidales bacterium | reverse complement strand
GTTCAAATTGTTAAATTGTCAAATTGTTGTTCATTGTTCTACTGCCTATTGCCAATTGCCAACTGCCGACTGCCTACTGGCTACTGCCTACTGGCTACCGTCTACCGGCTACTGCTGACTGTCATTCGTTGTTCGCCGTTCGCTGTTCACTTATTTTGCTGCTTCCCGTCAAGTACTCCCATGCCGGGACTACGTCAATTTCAAAACTATCTTTCCCGATCCTGTCCCTGCCGGAGAAAGTGACGATGATTGCCCTGGATTTTCCGAAGCGCTTCATGGCTCTCATCAGGCCATTCAGCTCCCGGTCGAGATTGTCGGGTGTCAGATCATAACATACCTGGACGATCTCTGCGACGGCACCACGATCCATGGCCACGAAATCACACTCACCCTGTTCATCAAAATAATACAGCTCACGGTACTTTCTCCTTAAATGCAAAAATACCACATTTTCCAGCTTCCGGCCGGCATCTTCCGACATGGAAACCGATATCGCCTCCACCAGCCCAGGATCAATGGCGTACACCTTGCGGGGATTGATCATTTGAGCTTTTACGGAATCGCCATACATGGGCATAAGGGAAACCAGGCAGGACATCTCCAGGTGCGAAAACCAGCTTAAAACCGTGCTGGTGGCTCCGATCGAAAGCGGTTGTTTCAGCTTTGTCGCCGTGACACGGTTGCCGGTATTTGATAAAAGATACGAGGCGAGCCGCTGCAGACTCCTGATGTCCCTGATCCCGTAACGTGCTACGATATCGCGAATGAGTACGTCGTTGAAAAGCGTGGCCAGCTGCTCCGGGTCTCCGCTTTTTACGTACTCGGGAAAACCGCCGGTGATCATATAGGCTCCCAGGCTTTCTGCCGAAGGGCCTTCGTCCCTGAAGGTAAGAAATTCGCTGTAAGAGAAAGGGAAAAGTTCCTGTGTGATGTGACGGCCAGTGAGTTTAGAGCCCATCTCCTGGCTGAGCAACGAGGCATTCGATCCGGTGATTATCACCCGGAAGCCTTCGTCCAGTTTTTGCCTGACGTACATCTCCCACCCCTGTACCAGTTGTATTTCATCGAAGAACAGCGTGCCCGTCCCACTGCGCCTGATCACATGATCCAGACGGGAAAAATCATTCAGGGAGAATCCGTACAACCGGGGAGACTCAAAATTAAGATAGACTGTCTCCTCCTTCATCCCTTTCATCATCTGCATCAATAGGGTGCTCTTTCCGCAACGCCTCACACCCGAAATGATCAGAGCGTGCGATGCGAGGCTTTGCACAGCGGGAACCAGCTCCCTCGGTAAGCCTGTATCGCGGTTAGCAATGACTATGCTCTGTTGTTCCACAACCCGCTCTATGACACTTTCCAGAATCATTCTTATTTATATTCTGCTAAACTACAAATCTGTTTGATACTATCGAACAAAAAATGATGATTTTTGATTTTTGAATTCATTTCAGAATTCAAAATTCTTTGTTCCTTGTTCGTAAATCCATTCTTCAAATTGTTTAACCCCTCCGGGGTATTTGTATATCTGTCTGGTTAATCCTGCTACAATACTATAACCCCTACGGGGTATTCAGAATTCTTTGTTCCTTGTTCGTAGATCCATACTTCGAACTGTCTTCTTCTCTTTTCCACTTTTTAATACAAAAACCCAAACAACCACAGCGGGATGGTGTTTTTGAATCCGGTCTCAAGATCATCCGCTGCAATATATGAGTTCTCTATATTGGCAATCTGCCTGTATTTCTTGTTCTTTCCGCCTATTTCAAAGTGATGCCTTTTACCGACGGAAAAATCACCTTTATCGGTATAACCTACTTCAAACAAGGCTTTGACCTGGTTGAAGAAAAAACTTTCCCGGATACTGCCCTGGTTTGAGTTCTCTGTAGCCAGGCAAAACATCAGGTTCGGATGATGCAGATAGATCTTCTCAGGTTTAGCCAGCTTCGAAATGCCTTTTTTATCAGATCTTAGTAAAGAGATCAACATGGCCTCATTTAAATAATATAAGTAATCCTTCAGGGTATTGATGCTTAAACCGGTCAGGCCACTGAGCTTTTCCAGGTTGGGCTTGTACGGCACCGACTCAGCGATGATCTGTATGAGCTGTTTCATCCTGCTGACATTCGAATAGTTGATGTTAGCCACCAGAGGCAGATCCGATTCGATGACTTGGTTGATGATCTCCATTAATTTTATATGATAGGTTTTTCTGTTCTCCAGAAAGAAAGGATAGTATCCGACCTGGTTGTAATCGTTGTATTCTTTGACTGGCTTTACTTTATCATTTATTGACCTGGAGATATCCATATGACCGGATAAAATTTCATCCAGGGAACAGGCAGGAAAATCAGTCCCTTTTGTCAGGTTGATATACTCCCTTAACGATAAACCGTATAGCGTGCTCAGGATACTCCTTCTCGACAGGTCGGCCCTGCCTTTGGTAAGATGCAACAGGGAAGAGCCTGTGTATATTATATGCAGATCTTTGTAATTGTCGTAAATATGTTTCAGTGATACCGACCAATCCTTATAATGATGAACTTCATCAAGGAGTAAGTGCTTACCACCGTTCTTTACGTATTCATCAACAAATTCCAGGAGATTGTTCTTCGCAAAGAAAGGATTATCCAGGCTGACATATAATCTCGTTCCGATCTTCAGGTTTGATTTTGCATGCTGGAGCAGGAGCGTGGTTTTACCAACCCCTCTGCTGCCTTTTATACCAATAAGCCGTTCAGGCTGACTGAGCAGGGAGATCTGATTCCGTGTATACCTGGTATCTACAGACTCAATCGTGCGTTCCGAAAGTTCAATGAATCTGCTTAGCATGATTTTTTCTCCAAATATACTACAAAACCGTCAATCGACTGATCGAATTTAATAAAAAACCATCAATGTAATTTCGGGATTTCATGTTTATAGTTGCTGCTCGATCTCTTACCGCCGACCGCCGACTGCCAACTGCCAACTGCCAACTGCCAAGCGTCACCCCGCCCTCAGCAGCCACTTCCACAGCGGGACAATGGAAACGGTCTTGCCATCCACCGCCATCTCTTCCTCCACTTCATTGTTGATCAGCACGCTGTGCCCCACCTCCAGGGCCTTCATCGCCTCCCTCAGCCCCTCCGTCTCACGATGCCTGGTCTGATGGTCCTGCAAAGAATGACACACATTGATCAGTTCAATTTCCTTGCTGTCATTATAAAAACAGAAATCCACCTCCTGCTTCTGCCGAAAGTACCGGATCTCCTGGTGCTTTCTCCTGAGCTGCAGATAGACAAGGTTCTCAAAGAGCCGCCCCGTATCCCTGCTGATGCTGACCAGCTCCTTCAGCCCATTGTCAACACAGTACACCTTGCGCGGGTTGCGGTTCATCTCGCTGATGCTGTTGGTAAAAAGAGGAACAGGGTAAAAAATAAACGCATCCTCCAGGTAATCAATGTACTGGTAAAGGCTTTGCTTAGCCACCCTGATGCCCAGCGACCTGAAATCATTGTACATTTTATTTATGCTCAGCAGATTGCCGGTGTTGATCAATAAAAACTTCACCAGGTACTTGATCAGGTAATGGTTCGACAGCTGGTACCGCTCGATCAGGTCCCTGTATATCACCATGTTCACATACTCGTGCAGCACGTTGTTCGCCGCATCGGCAGGAAAGTCAAACAGCTCGGGTAAAGAAGAGGACCGGATGTACTGCTCGAAGGCATGGACAATGGCAGCCTGTGACCGTGCAGAATATTCGACAACCGGTATGGACTTCCACTGAAGATACTCGCCGAAGCTTAGCGGGAATATTTCATACACCATGGTGCGGCCCCGGAGCGAGGTGGCGATTTGCTTGCTTAAGAGCTTCGATGAAGAGCCGGTAAGGTAAATGCGGCAGTTCTCCCGCTCATAGATCCGGCTGACAAAAAGCTCCCAGTTGAGGATGTTTTGTATCTCATCCAGGAAGAAGTACACCTTTTCGTCCTTGTTTTCGGGATAAAGTTCATAATAGCCCTCAATAAGATCAGTTAGCAACCTGATCTCCAGGGGGAAAAGGCGGTCATCGTCAAAATTGATGTACACCAGCAGATCACGCCTCATGGTCTTCCGTAATTTATCGATGACGGAATACAGGAAGTGTGTTTTCCCGCTTCTGCGCGCCCCGATGATGGTGATGATCTTGTTCATGTCGTCAGGCACTGCCAGTGCCCTTTCCCTCACCCCTTCATAGTCCCTTTCAATCGATTCGGTGATCAGCCTTTTGAATACTTCTTTCATTTTTGTACTATTTGAGAAGGACAAATATAGGGATTTTTGTACTTATATAACAGATAATAATAATTTAATTGCTCATTGTTAACTGATCACTGATCATTGATTATTGTTCCATTGTCAAATTGTCAAATTGTCAAATTGTTATTTCTTGTTCAATTGTTCTACTGTTCTATTGTTATACTGCTGACTGGTGACTGCTGAACGCTGACCGCTGACTGGTGACTGCTGAACGCTGACCGCTGACTGTTGACCGCTGATCCCCGCTTCGTTTCACTCGCGGGGACAGGCTGCTGACTGTCATTCGTTGTTATTTGCTCTCTGAAGAAGTACTGATTTACGAACAAAGAACATTCATTTTTGAATTCTGATTTCATTTCAGAAATCAGAATTCCTCTGTTCCTCTGTTTCTTAAATCCATTCTTCAATTGTTTAACCCCTCCGGGGTATTTGGGCGTCTGTCTGGTCATCCTGCTACTACAATACTATAACCCCTACGGGGTATTCAGAATTCTTTGTTCCTTGTTCGTAGATCCAT
>DAOQWY010000049.1 GCA_035342335.1 Bacteroidales bacterium | reverse complement strand
GCTCTCCGAACATTTTAACCCTTTCTGCAACCGACAGATGACGGGCATCCAGGTTTTCCAGTGCTTTTTCCAGTCCTACGATCGAAGGGCGCAGCTCATCGGATTGCTGCTCGAGTTTGCTCAGCACATTGCGCAGCATGATGCCGGCACGGGATTCCATCAATCCCTTTTCCGCCAGGGTTTCGATCAGGCCTACGGACTGCTCCACGGAGATGTTGGCCGTGGCGGCATTCACGCCAAACTCCTTCAGTGAGGCTGCAATCTGAGGGATGAAGGCAGCTCCGAATTTGCTGCCGGCAGCCAGGGCATTGATGTATTTGCGTGCCTGGTCCGCACCGGCACCGTATTGGTTCATGATCGTGGTCATGGACATGACGGCCTTCTCCAGGTCCATCTCGGAGGCCTCGGCCAGTATCAGGGTCTCCCGCGTGACAGAGGCAAGGTCTTCCTTGACCTCCATTAGCTCGGGTTTGGCGCTGGCCAGCAGCTTATATGCCTCCAGGATGTCGGCGGCGCTGCGGGTGATGCGGATGGAACCTTCCACAGTCTGAGTGGACATGAGTTTTGCTTCCGCAGACAGCCATTCCAGGTCTTCCCCTGCCAGCCCGGTGGCGGCAGACAATCCATCCAGGGATTTCTCATAGTCCCTGGACAGGGTGAGCATCTGGCGCATGGACATATACAGTCCTGCCAGGGCTGCCGTCACCGTGGAGATCATGCCAAAATAACGGTTGAAGCCTTCGGCCGTACGCGTGAGAAATCCCTGCTGGGCATACATCGAGGAGTTCACCCGGCTGATTTCCGCATTGACAGCCTTTAGGCTGGCCTGCTTCTGTTTGTACAGGGCCAGCTCATCGGCAGAGGCACGGTTTAAGGATCGTATCTGTGCGGTGAGCTCCCGCTTGGCCATCTGAAGGTCCTTCAAACTGGCACCGTTGAGGTTGCGCAGCACCTGGGTGGTGTCCACCACTGCCCTCTGATAGGAACGCATCTGGGCTTCCACATCCCGGAGCTCCTTTTGCTTCTGAGAATAACCTACCAGGTCATTGGCCTTGCGAAGCTCATGGAGCTCCTGGGAGAGCTGGTTTGCCTTTTCCTTGAGCTTTTCCAGGGCCTGGCCAGCCTGTTGCCCGTCGAGCTCCACACGAACACGGGCAGTTTCATTGATCGCACTCATGAGGTCAAAATTTCAGAAAAGGCACCTTAAATGAAAGGACACCACTGCAGTCACCGGGAAAGGATTTCCACGGTGGTTGTGGTGGTTTTCAGGGCATATTTTGCCTGGAGGATTTCCCTGAGCTTTTTGACTTCGGAGTACAGCGTAACCGAATACCAGGGCTTGGGCCTTCTTCGAATGCCTTCATAGCGGCGCTCCTTGACCAGTGCGATTGCAACACCCTTGCCCACTCCCATGTCCACCATGCGGCCATAGAAATTAAAGGCAAATTCAATGCGCTGAAGGTCACCACCGGCATTGGCCAGGACATGATGAATGAAACTGTCGGAGAGCTGGTAGGAATAATTGATCCTTAACTGATCAATCTTACTTAGCCAGTTCTTGATCACAATATCCGCCCAGGCCTCAGCGGTTAATTTCAGGTCGGTGTTTTTCATCAGATCAACCAGTCAGATAGGTCAAATGCCAGAGGTATGGTTTCAGTGATGGTAAAGCTGCACTCCACACCGATGAAATTATCCCCAATGGGGCCGATGGAGGAATACACGATGGAATCCGCATCCAGCAGCTCCATGCCGAATAGGTAGTTCTGCTTGTCGTGGATCATCTTTGAGAGGATTTTATGCAGGATGGATTTCACCGATTGATTCACTGTTTCAATCGTATCGAAATCATCCATCGGAGCGTGAGCTACGATATAAAAGCTGTAAAAAGATTTCACCAGGCGGTTGTCTGACAGGGCATCCTGCAGGCGGCTGTCCGCCCGGTCCATGACAAGCAGATGGGGTACCTTCTTGATGATTTTCTGGGAAAACAGAAATTCTTCCAGCGAAGCGATCGAGCGCACCCGGTGAAACACGGTTTCATGGGGCGTATGGATAAACTCCTTCAGGGTGGAAGCTACCGTGCGGAAATAGTTCAGATGGTCATACATGAATCAGGATTTATGCTTGTTCTTAATGGAATTTTCAAGGAACATGAACACATCATAGACGTAGGCGTCCAGGATCTGGTTGATTTTGGAGACATCGCTGTTGCACAGGTCGTAGCACAGCGACATGTAAGCATCCGGATGATTGGAGGATGCCTTCAGGGAAAAAAGATTGGGGAACCGTCGGACGATGAATTGCCGGCTGCCTGCATAGAAAAAAAAGCATCCCAATTTAACCTGCTCACTCAAGAAAGACATGGTGCCGCCCTGGCTTTCAAGAGTGTAAGGGTTAAACGCAATCCGGAGATCTCCCCTGTACAAGGGAGAATCTACAGTGATTTGAGGATCTTTTGTGCGCCAGAGGCACGCCAGCAGTTTATTTAAGGTGTGGGGATCTGAAGTCATGATAAACTTTTGGTACAGGCAGTCCGCATGAATGAATTCATTCAAACGGACATTCATCAATTTATCTGAGGGGCCAAAGAGCTTCTTTTTTCCAACAGCGATCCGGGGAAAATGATTGATGTGGATCTCAGGATTCAAAAGCAGCTGATCGTTATCTGTGGCAAATAAGAAATCCACACTTGCGCTCATCTCGGCAATCGTTTCTGCCGACAGAAAAATCAACCTGTACTTCTGCCAGACAAAACATCCATCATCGGATGGTTTATCTGCTGCCGGTGTCAGCCCCAGCAGATAGAAAAGGAAATTGACCTTGATCGCCTGGGGATGCTTCAAGGTCTGGATCATGCGGCAAAGCATAACGTACTGGTCCCTGGAAAAAGAATTCCAGCAGTCAGGAATCCGGTAGGATTCCTGCCCTATGGTCATGTCCATGGGTTAATGCAGGTCTTTGCCCGTATCTTTTTCTTTTGCCTGACTCATCAGGGTAAATTTACCCCCATTCTTTCTGCGGTTTGGGAAAAGGGCATCAATGATGGTGATGATAAAATTCAGGATCGAGTCGTCTTTCTTGGTCGGGGTAAGACGGACAATGATCTCTGCAAATGCCAACAGACCGAAGATCAGTTCGGCCAGATGGCCGGTAATAAATTGCCAGAATGCTTCCATGGTATTAGTATTTATGGTTAATTAAATGGTCGTATATGTTGTTGAGTTTGTCGTCAATACAGGCAAACTTCTGGTTCAGGTCACGTTTCAGGTCATCCAGGGAGACGGTATCGGCTTTTTGCTTGAGTTCCTGCATCAGGCATTCAATGTCCTTATCGTGTTTGCGCAGCTGGTACTTGGTGTTGAAATAAAAAGCCACCAGCACCCCGGCATTGGCCACCATCGTGAATACGATGGCGGACAAAAGGATCTCAGAGAGGTACTGCATGTTGGGATCACTGAAAAACAAAAAAGCCATGCTCATCATCGTTTTCAAAAACACAGTAGGATGTCTTGCTGGGATCATACACCGAGCTATTGGCATACAGCGGATAATCTCCAAGGTGATCATCCAGATAGCGCTTCAGGTATGCCAGGGCATGATCGGCATAGGCGCCGTAACTGGGATCGATCTCCTGCTGGGCGCTTTTATAGCACACAAAAGCCTTTATGGGAAGCAACAGCTGCTGGTTGACCCCGGAGACCTCGCCCTGGCGCACCTGGGCTTTGAGCTCGCCATAGAGCTCCTGTGAAAGCACCGGCATCAGGTGCAGCAACTCGGTCCTTTCGATCCCCTGGCGAAGGTTGTAGAACCTCAGAAATGAGTGCTCGATGTTCACAAACCGGTTGTACTCATCGGCGTTGGTGACAAACAGTGAGTACATCGTCGTGAGCTCCTCGGTGAATAGATCCGCTAGTTCATCCTTATACCGGTCCAGGTGCTTTAACAGCAGGTTCACCGCATCCCAGCCGCTTGCCAGCAGATCGGCCTTCAGCTCATCGGTACGATGTTTGGAAGCCGGGGCCAGGTTCGAGGTAGATGCCACCATGATACCGGCATCACCGATATGGACGTTCAGGATGGAAGCAGCTAGAAAGTAGGCAAAGTTGGCCACGGCCAGCTTGGTCAGTGAGATAGCCTTCAGGCGTTCTTCCGTGACCTGGGGAACCGACCCGTGGATGATCTCAATAAACGAGGATATGGCATCGGATCCCAGAACAGGCACCAGGAATTTGCTGGTAGCCTGTTTCAAGTAAGGCGTGATGACATTTTCCGATGAGGTCAGGCTCACAGCAACATACTTTTGAATGTCTTCCACCGAAACAAACAGCGTATCGTCCATGTTCAGCTTATTTTTTTGATACTGCCGGTGTTCTCATCCAACGTGGTAAGCACCAGGTCAGGAATAGCAAATTGTATGTCTTCAGGCCAGCGGTTGATTGCCTTGATAAGGTAAAAGGGACGAAGGATCATATCACGCACCGGCTTTAACAGGGCTTGCTTGATGATGAACAGCTCACGCTTGTCCGTACCCGAGAAGGATCCCTTGTTCTTGCCTGGTGAGGCACCGATCAGCGAAGGGTGCACGCCCAGGCCGTAGCTCATGATGTTGCTCACCTCTTCGGTGTCTTCTATGTATTCACCACCTTTAAAATGATTTTCCAGCGCGGTGATCTTCATCCGGGGAAATTCTTTGCCGTCCATGGTCTGCTTGACATACGAAATGACGCTCTTGCCGGCTTTGGCTTCACCCGAAAGAAAATCATTGATGGATTTATACTCCTTGCGTACCCGTTCCTTGCGCTTCTTGTCGTCGGTAATGCCTTCCCTGGCAAAGATTTCCTCAAAGTAATTGTCTGCCAGCTGCACATGGTATTTGATGGACATCTGGTTGGCGAGCAGCGCCTTTTTGAAGGTTAAGATCTGGGATGCAAAATCCGCCCATCCGGATTCGATGATCGAGTACCAGTAGGGTTTCTGGTAATAGGTTTTACCCGGGGTGGGGAAATTCACCGGGATGATATAACGGAAGCGTTTTTCCCCTTTGGCAATGCGGTTTTTCAGATCCTGGATGGGATTGGATGCCGAAAGCACCGGGGTGACAGCCACGGTGTCTTCACGGTAACCTTTGCTCCACTCGGCGGAGTAAAAGTGATATTCAATATCACCGGTCACCGGATTCATCGAATCCCACCGGGAAAAACAGGCTTCCTTATGGTTCAAGCAGATGACCTTACGTTTCTCAGGGGCATCCCGATTCAGAATGATCTCAGGAAACACGTTGTAGAAGAAATTCAGGTCGGTCATCTGCTCCAGCAGGTAACCGCTGATGTTGTTCTCTTCAAAAAAGGTGTTGATCTCCTTACAGTCATAGATGGGCTGCACCTTGCGGATGTTGTTTTCCACAACATACCGGAATGGTTGGATGCCCTGGCCGTAGCTCACCTGGATGTTGAACAGCAAACCGGTGGTCATCACCGGATTGCGGTACACGATCTCCAGCACTTCATCCGGAAGCAGGTTATTTTCGCCCCAGGGAACGATGCCACGGTATTGTCTGCCATTTTTGGTGAAAGGCAACGGCTGGCTTTCCGAGGAGTAAAGGCTGACATGGTCGGTAAAGGTGACAATGGCCTTGGCTCCGGGAAGGTAGCCGGTGAAGTTGGGCATTATGACAATGTCTTCAAACATAGACCTTGGTATGGTTGAATTCTATGACGCTGTAAAGCTTTACCTGGCGGATTTCACCCGAGGATAAGATCCTGACATTGAACCGCTGGCCCTTGGAATAAAAGGAGGTACAGATGGCTCTTTCGATCTTCACGATGTGGCCGTTGGATTTAATGAATGACAGGGAGAACTCCTGCCCACGGCCACGGTTATCCTTAC
>DAOQWY010000048.1 GCA_035342335.1 Bacteroidales bacterium | reverse complement strand
GAGGCCGCTGGATCGGAAGGCAGCCGGTCAGTAATGTGGAGGATGAGGTTGCCCTCTTTTATGGTGTCCAGGATTTCAATTCGTTCGCCGTTATGGCTCAGGATTCCCGTATCGCCCACCTGGCCACCGCTCTCAGCATAGAAGGGAGTCCGGTCGAGAACGAGCTGAAAGTGGACGGAACCTTTTGTTTTGACTTTACGGTACTTGTTGATTTTTACCGGGATTTCCGTCAGGTCATATCCCATAAACTGACCGCCGGCTTCCGGACCAAGCACAGCCCAATCATCCGTATCCATCTGTGTGGCCTGCCGTGACCGGTCTTTCTGCCGTGCCAGATGTTCCTGAAATCCTTCCATGTCCACTTTTTTCCCCTGCTCTTTCGCCATAAGCTGGGTGAGGTCGATCGGGAAACCATACGTGTCGAAAAGCTCGAACGCAAATTTACCATCTACAACAGGCTCCTCCTGGTAAGAATGCACGTATTGCTCGAACCGTTTTATGCCGATGGACAGTGTTCTCAGGAAGGCGGTTTCTTCCTCTGTGATCACCTTCATGATGATCTCCTGCTGTTTTTTCAATTCGGAAAAAACTCCCTCCATTTCTGCTACCAGGACCGGCACGAGCTGACCGATGAACGGTTCTTTCTGATCCAGGAATGTAAATCCGTATCTGACAGCTCTTCGCAGTATTCGCCGGATCACATAGCCTGCATCCTTGTTGGAGGGAAATTGTCCGTCAGCGATGGCGAAGGCAATGGCCCTGAGATGATCTGCCACCACGCGGATGGCGATGTCCGTTTCAGCGGAACGGGCATACGGGATCCCTGTGATTTGGGAGATCTTGTGAATGATTGGCTGGAAAACATCGGTGTCGTAATTGGAGGTTTTTTCCTGCAATACCATGCACAGCCTTTCCAATCCCATCCCGGTATCCACGTGTTTCCTCGGAAGGGTTACCAGCGCCCCGGAAGCGGTTCGGTTAAATTCGATGAATACCAGGTTCCAAACCTCCATCACCAGCGGATTCCCTTTATTGACCAGTGTGCATCCCGGTAGGATTTTTCGTTCCTGCTCACTGCGCAGATCGACGTGGATCTCCGAGCAGGGTCCGCAGGGACCGGATTCCCCCATTTCCCAGAAATTATCTTTCTTCGTCCCGAAGATGATCCTGTCGTCGCTGACGATCTGCTTCCAGTACTGGAATGCTTCCCTGTCTTCCGGCAGGCCTTCTTCTTTATCGCCTGCAAAAACGGAAACGTATAACCTGTCGCTGCTGATGCCGAAGACTTGGGTCAGTAATTCCCAAGCCCACTCGATGGCCTCTTTTTTGAAATAGTCACCAAACGACCAGTTACCCAGCATTTCAAACATGGTATGGTGGTAGGTGTCGATCCCGACTTCCTCCAGGTCATTGTGTTTTCCCGACACGCGCAGGCATTTCTGGGTGTTGGCAATCCGAGGGAACCTGGCCTGGTTGTTACCGAGAAAGATGTCCTTGAACTGGTTCATTCCTGCATTGGTGAACATAAGCGTCGGATCGTCCTTGATGACCATCGGGGCAGAAGGAACGATCTGATGACCTTTGGATTCAAAAAAACTCAGGAATTTTTTTCTGACACTGGCTGCCTTCATACCTGACAGGTAAATTGTTGATAAATTATACAAAAAATTAGAGTTGCAAAATTAGTTTTTTTACTTAATTTTGCACCACAGAAAGCCAAATTACACCATACCTGTCTGAACAGGCAAAGAGCGCTTATGGCAAAAAATCAATTTCTGATTGATTTAAATTCCCTCCAGATAAAAAAGTTCAGAAGGAGTTTCAGAGAGCGTGTCAAGCGTTTTCTAACCGTTCTGGCCACCGTCCTGGTCTTTTCAGTAGCCGTCATGTCCGTTGCGTATTCCGTTTTTGACTCACCGAAGGAAAAAATGCTGAAGAGGGAGCTGGAACAGTATTCCCTGCAGTATCAGGTGCTGAATGACCGGCTGGAAATGGTATCCGGCGTTTTAAAGGATCTGCAGGATCGTGATGATAACATTTACCGTGTGATCTTCGAGTCGGAGCCCATACCTTCCGGGATCAGGAAAGCAGGTTATGGCGGTGCTCAGCGTTACGATCATCTTACCGGGTACAAGAACTCCGACAATATGATCACTGCCACGAAGAAACTTGACGAGATCACGCGGCAGCTGTATGTCCAATCGATTTCTTTTGACCAGGTTTTCAACATGGCGAAGAATAAAGAGAAAATGCTGGCTGCCATTCCTGCAATTCAACCCATCCATAACCTTGACCTGCGACGCATTGGCTCCTATTTTGGTATTAGAACGGATCCCTTCTATAAAGTGAAAAAGTTCCACTACGGGGTGGATTTTTCCGCTTCGATTGGAACGGAGGTATATGCCACGGGAAATGGGAGAGTAATGGATGTCAGGTCTTCGGACAGGGGCTACGGCAATACGGTCATTGTAGATCACGGCTACAGTTACGAGACACAATACTCACATCTTTCACGGTTCGCCGTCAGCCCAGGACAGGAGGTCAAAAGAGGACAGGTAATCGGTTATGTGGGGAATACCGGCAAATCCTCCGCACCTCACCTGCATTATGAAGTACATAAAAATGGCATCCCCGTCAATCCCATTTATTATTTTTTCAATGACCTGTCGCCGGCAGATTTTGAACAGATCGTTGAACTTTCATCAAGGGCCAGCCAGGCGATGGACTGATACCATCCGGTCATTGCCATGACAAGCAAATCCCATACTGTTGATAAGATCTATTACTCCATCAGCGAGGTGGCGGCGATGTTCGGTGTGAATGCATCCCTGATCCGTTTCTGGGAGAAGGAGTTCGATGTCCTGCAACCAATCAGGAACAGAAAGGGAAATCGTTTGTTTGCACGGGCGGATCTTGAAAATCTCCAGATCATTTACCACCTGGTCAGGGAGCGGGGATTTACGCTGGAAGGAGCCCGCAAACACTTAAAGCAACACCGCAATGAGACCCTCCCCATTGCGCAGGTATCCCACTCACTTCAGAAGATCCGGGAAACTCTGCTGGAAATTGACCGCACACTCTCAGGTGAGGTAAAACAGCAGAATGCATGTCCCGGGGAGTGCAACGATGAGTGACCTGTTGGATAAAGGTCTTCAGGTCTTCGGGTCTTCAGGTCTTCAGGTCTTCGGGTTCTCGGGTCTTCGGGTTTTCAGAAATAGCGGTTTTCGGTCAGGTACCCCTTGACATACTCATCAACTCCTTCCTCCAGGGAATAAAAGTTAAAGTCATGACCCGTCTGCTTCAGCTTATCCATTCTGGCTTCTGTGAAATTCTGATAACGGTTGCTGATATCGGCCGGCATGGGGATGAATTCGATCTTTTCTTCCCTGTTCATCGCGTTGAACACAGCCGTGGCAAGATCCAGGAACGTTCTGGCCTTTCCGGTTCCCAGGTTGTAAATGCCTGAGGCCGGCCGCCGGTTCATCAGGAAATAGATCACGTTGATGACATCCTTTACATAGATAAAGTCCCTGAGTTGCCTGCCATCCTCAAAGTCAGGGTGATTTGACCGGAACAGGCGGATTTTTCCGGTAGCCGTTATCTGGTTGAAGGCGTGAAAGACCACGGAAGCCATCCTTCCTTTGTGGTACTCGTTGGGGCCATAGACATTGAAAAATTTTAAGCCCGCCCAGAAGGGAGGCTGATCTCCCTGCCGGATCAACCACTTGTCAAATTCATTTTTCGATTCACCATACGGATTCAGAGGCTTGAGTTTTGGGATGATTTCATGGTTGTCGTCGTATCCCCACTCACCCATCCCGTAGGTGGCCGCCGAAGAAGCATAGATCAAGGGAATCTGGTATTCGCTGCAGAGATTCCAGACCGATTTTGAATAATTCAGGTTAAGCTCGTCAAAGATCCTTCTGTCAAACTCCGTTGTGTCTGTCCTGGCCCCGAGATGAATGATCCACTCAACTTCCGCCCGGTGATCCTTTAGCCACCCCGTGAGATGATCGCGGTGTACCTGACTGAGGAAGGTTTTGTGGTTGATGTTTTTGTTTTTCAATGACTTTGAGAAATCGTCAACAATCACAAGTTCTTTGTGCCCTTTGTGGTTCAGCTTGTTGACCATGCAACTCCCTATGAAACCAGCAGCTCCGGTTACAATGATCATAAATGAAGGCTTAGGTGTTTATTAACTGTAAAGATAAACAACTATTGATCATAAATCAAACGCAGGGGATTGAAAATTCGTATAATCCTTTTTTTTCAAACGAACCCGTGGATCATGGATCTCTGCAATAATAATTTGATTAGGTTTGTACGTTGAATTTTGTAAAGAACCTAAATCAAACACGATGACTGCGAAAGTTAGACAACTGTTGAACGAAAGCAAGGCTGCGCGGTGGTCAGCACTGGCGCTCGTTTCGATAACCATGCTGGCCGCCTATTACTTTGTGGACATGATCGCTCCGCTGCAATCCCTCCTGGAGGTTGATTACGGATGGTCACCCCGGAATTACGGCTTATTCTCCGGTTCGGAATACCTGCTGAATGTTCTTGGTTTTCTTATTATCTCCGGGATCATCCTGGATAAGATGGGCATACGCTTCACTGGTCTGTTGGCCACCTTGGTGATGCTCGCAGGGGGTCTTATTAAAATGTACGCACTGACCAACTACTTTCGCAATGGCGGTTTCGGTTTCGACTTTTTCAATTCTTTCTGGACCATCATGCCTGCCACCGCAAAGCTGGCGGCCCTCGGGTATGGCATTTTCGGCATTGGTGTTGAAATGGCAGGGATCACAACCTCCCGGACGGTGGTAAAGTGGTTCAAGGGCAGAGAGCTCGCTTTTGCCATGGGAATGCAGCTGGCTACCGCCCGTCTGGGAGCATCCATCGCGTTCTTTTTCTCTGCCAGAATGGCCGGAGTGAAAATGGTGGAGGGCATCCCCCAGGGGAATGTTATGAATCCGGTCTACCTGGGAATCGCGTTGGTCACCATTGGCTTTCTGACCTTTCTGACCTATACGTTCATCGACGCCAAACTCGATAAACAGACCGGTCAGACGGGACCCGTGGCCGATCCGACGGAAGAATTCCATATCAGTGACCTGAAAAAGATCATCACAAACCGGGGATTCCTGCTCATTGCCCTGCTCTGTGTCCTTTTCTACTCCGGTGTCTTTCCCTTTCTGAAATACGCCGTGAATATGATGCAGAACAAACTTGGCGTTTCCGCGGAGATTGGAGGCATGATCTCGGGCCTTCTCCCCGTCGGAACCATCATTCTGACGCCCATCATCGGGACGTACCTGGATAACAAGGGCAAGGGAGCTACCATGATGATCTTTGGAGCAGCACTTCTGACCCTGGCGCACCTGACCTTCGCAATCATACCGATCAATACATTCCTGGCCATCCTGTCGATCATCGTGCTGGGGATCGCATTCTCCCTGGTGCCTGCAGCCATGTGGCCCTCGGTACCCAAAATTGTAGAGGAGAAATATCTGGGTTCGGCCTATGCCCTGGTGTTCTGGATACAAAACATCGGACTGCTGCTCATACCCTGGCTGATCGGATATCTTCTTGAAGCAGTAAATCCTGGTGTGGCAGAAAATATTAAAAACGGAATACCCGATACCTATAATTATACGGTTCCCATGCTTGTTTTTGCTGGCCTCGGGGCTCTGGCAATCATCCTTGGATTTCTTCTGCGCCGTGAAGAAAGGATCAAGCACTACGGGCTGGAGGATCCCAACAAGCAAAAAAAGCGTGAGGCAATTTAACTTCGTAATAAGCTCAGAGAAAAAATCGAATTGTATGAAAAACTTGATTTTTATGCAATGGCGTATCTTTATTACGGCAGCCCTGAGTCTTTCCGCATGCCATCTTCCGGCACAGATCAGCCGGGAAGGTGTTCCGGTCAGCTTTTCGATGGAGGGTCTGTCGGACGCTATCCCTGTGATTACGCTGGAAACACTGCCACCGGATGTCGTGGCAAGGGTTGATGATCACCTTCAAAACGGTCCTGGCCCGTACCGCATCGGGAAAACACTTCCGGTGAACGTGACCTGTGATCATGCAGGCCTTTGGGAGGAATTACCGGATGGAGGAAAGCTATGGCGTTTGAAGATACAATCTTCGGGTGCCCTGGCCGTCAGTCTGTATTTCGACCGGTTCTATCTTCCTGCGGGAGGTGAATTGTACGCCTATAACGAAATGAGGACACAGGTCATTGGCGCCTTTACGGACTTCAACAATGATCCCAGCGGCCTGTTTGCCATGGAGATCATTCAGGGAGAATCCGTTACGCTGGAATATTCCCAGCCCGCAACGGTCGTCCAGCCTCCTGTCATCAGCATCTCCGATATGGCCCATATCTTCCGGGGCGTCCATTTTGAAACGGTTACCGGCAATGACCGGGATCAATCTTCCTGGTGCATGATCAATGTGAATTGCGTGGAGGGAGAGGACTGGCAACTGGAGAAAAGGGGCATTGTGCGGCAGTACATGTTTTTGCCCGGTGGCTGGGTGGGCTGGTGCACCGGATCGCTGATCAACAATACGGCATGGGATCTTGCACCCTATGTCCTGTCAGCCTGGCACTGCGGGGAAGGGTGTTCGTCAGGTAATTTCAACCAGTGGATCTTCTACTTCAAATACGAAGCCTCTTCCTGTACAGGTACCAGCGGCCCTGAAAATTTCAGCACCACCGGCTGCGCCCTCAAGGCTGAAGGGAGTTATGAAACCGGATCCGACTTTGCCCTCTATCTCCTGAACCAGGATCCGCCCGACTCGTACGATCCTTACTGGAATGGCTGGAACAGAACCAATGATCCAAGCACCAGCGGGGTCGGCATCCATCATCCGATGGGTGACATCAAAAAGATC
>DAOQWY010000047.1 GCA_035342335.1 Bacteroidales bacterium | reverse complement strand
TTGGTGGCATCATTTTATTTCAGGAAGTGGTACCGGTTTGGTTCAGGGCGGAAAGTGGCCTGACTTGGAGACCAGAGGCATCAGGTGGCCTGCTTTACTCAGAAATGAGTGGCAGGGTTTGGTCCGAAATAGACAAGCTGAAGTGATCAATCGTCCTTAAGGCAGCGAATGGAAAACCCGAAATCCTTGATGTCGTAGTGCTTGAGCACGTAACTGTTGAAATATGCCAGGCCATGGTAAAATGCGTAGTTTGTATCTAACTGCGAAGAAGACCAGAAGTAACCGTAGAAGAGTTGGCCACTGAAGTATCCACTGCTGCCGCTGCGACCGCCCCCTGGAAGACCGGTAAAGCCGCTTGTATTGTCCCCGCCAACATTTGGAAAATTCCAATGGAAGGTTCCGGCTTCCTTGAGATGGCCGCCAGCATCAAATCCCCTCCATCCTGTTAGATCCCATTCCGGATCTCCTACCGGATACTGGCTGTCAACAGTCCCTTCCAGGATCTTCCATTCATTGTCAGTTGGAATATGCCAGCCATCCGGACAAATCCCCTGTGCGCTTTCTGTAATCACATACTGCATCGCCTCCGGCCATTCATACAGACCACCATAAACATCACAGTTCGCCTCATCATTATTGTAATAGTATTTCTCGATGGTATCATTATCCATTTGCTGAAAACCACCCTGAGTGCTGTTTATCTTGGTACCTACGTTCAGGTTCTCTGCCATCCAGCATTGTGTGCTTATCAGAACCGTTGCATACGATTGTCCTGCATATGACAGATCATCACCACATGTAAAACCATCAGCTGCAAAGCTGATTACCACCTCATCCGCAGAACTCCCGCACTGTGTCGTAATCGTCCAGGAAAGTGTGTACTCATTCCCTGCCACACCCTGAAACTCGCTGGTCTGGCTAGCAGGAGTTACGATCGTTCCGCCTGATCCGCTTACGATCGCCCATATTCCAGTACCATAGGTGGGACTATTTCCTGCTAAGGTTGTGGATGTGCCGGGAACATTCAACTGATCAGGCCCGGCATTGGACTGGGTGGGCTCAGGCCAGCAGCCTTTAAGGCAGCGGATAGAGAATCCATTTCCTTCATAGCTGTAGTTGCGATATACGAGGGTATTACTATGGCTCAGTAGGCGGTACCACCCATAGCTCACAAGTTTTAGTGATGAAGACCAGAAGTAACTGTCCTTACCCAAGTTGTAGTAACTGCCATCGCTACTGTAGCGGTTTCCACCCGGCAGTCCACTAAAGCCACTTTCATTAGTAGCACCTGTATTGGGTTGATACCAGAGGCCTGTACCTTCTTCAATCGTACCGGTGGATTTCATTTTCCCGCCTGCAACAGATGAACCCCCTAAATAATCAGTCAATGTTATAAACTCCCCATCCGTGGGAATATGCCAGCCTGTTGGACAAATGCCCTGTGCGCCTTCCGTTGTTACATATTGCATTGCCTCCGGCCACTCGTACAGGCCACCATATGTGTTACAGTTCATTTCATCATTATTGTAACAGTACTTCTCAATGGTTATATTATCTGTTTGCTGAAATCCTCCCTGGGTGCTATTGATCTTTGTGCCCACATTCAGGTTTTCTTTGAACCAGCATTGCTCTCCAATTTGCACAGTAGCATAGGTTTGCCCTTCATAAAGCACCGGTGCAACACATCCGCATGGTATCCCCGGCACCTCCATGATGATGTTCACCAGGCCGATGACATCCAGCACGTTGATCCCTCCATCCGCATTTACATCTGCAGCATCTGAATCAAACGGACTGGGATTCCCGCCCATGATGTAGTTGACCATGGTGATGATGTCCAGCACGTTGACCAGACCATCCTCGTTCACATCGCCGCACAAAAAATCCTCTACCTGGGTTAAGGATGGCATATTAGGGGCATAGGCCGTATGTTTATTGAGGATGAACGTCTCATCCAGAGACCTTATATTGGCCTGGATTACGTTGTTATTCCCCAAAAGCATTAGGGCTGCTGTTACTATGAAAAGTAATTGTTGTTTCATGGCTGTCTGGTTGAGGATGATTAGGTATGCAATATACATAAATACAAGGGGATACGCAAATATTCATCCAAGTATTTAAGTGTTCAGCTTTGTAATTTTATTATATACTCATTATTATATTAACAATCTGCAGGTTATGATGTAATGATCAATGATAATGATGGTCGATTGATAAATCAAGGACATAGCAGGTTAATTTTACTAGAGTAATGGATAGAAAGTACAGCAGGAGGGGCAAGGAAGTACAGGGAAAAGAAGGTAAAAGAAATTCGCCTGTGTGAACGGGCTTGCCGGTGATGACCATACCTGTCCCCTTGTACAACCTGCTGACCCCCGCCCCAATTTTTTTCAATTTTTTTCACAAGAGCGCCCATTATCTTGCCAGGAGACCCTGCCGAATCGCTGGCGAGGAAAGCCCCCGACCCTTGATTACCAAACACTTAAATCTTCATCATCATGGTACAGATTATTGATTACAAGCAGCGCGTGAACGCTGCAGGCGAGCCGTTTTTTTCGCTGATCGAACAAGGTGGAATTGAACTGGTTCAGTCCGGCGCCACAGGAAATTTCTACGCCACGGCCAAGAAGGCGTCGATCGTTTCAACCTTCAACGAGGCCACATTTAAGAAGCTCATCGGGACTGAATTGCCGGGCAACGTGGAACGTATTTCGTGTCCCGAGTACGAATGGCAGGTTCCGGGCACCGGCGAAACCATCGTACTGAACTACACCTTTCGGTACAATGCGCAGCCCACCACCATTGAGGAGACCGTTTTTGAAGGAAATCCGGTACCTGTGCGGTAAAGACAGGGTCAACAGTTCACAGGGGGAGTCGGCAGTAACAGCTGGCTCCCTTTTTTATTCACCTCAAAACGCTTTAAGTCACCTGGAGACGGACTGGATGTTCAGGGTGATCATCACCCACCAACAGCTCCCGGAGATCAGAAACATGAAGTTCCAGCTGTGGCAAATACAGCATAATAAAGAAGATCAGTTTTTCATGTTCCTGGCGGACGTGAACGATAACCTGATCGTGATCAAAGAGCTGAGAGGCATCGAGTTCCCGTTGCCGTTATTTTTCATCATTGTCTATGATGGAGTCGTACAGCTCCAAAACGAGTACAGCCCTTGAGTAAGGATCAGCTGATCGAAGAGATCAACCGCTACTGCAGTCCCGACAGTCTCCTGATCGTCTACCGTCTTGGGGAGCTCGTCCGCATCCACTGTCCTTTCCGGGTGAGGGTGATCCACAGCGTCGGGGTGTGCCGGCAGGGCCAGGTAATGATTGTGGACTCCGCGAAGATCAGCCCGGACCTGAAGCTGGTCTACGTCATCGGTGGCAAGGTGTACTACCATCACTATTTCAGAATCCTGGGGAAAGAGGAGGGATGATGCCCATTCACGCTCCCCAGCCTTACATGAACCGTTTTGTTATATATTGATAAATTATATAGCTATCTTGATGCATATCATCATTTAAGACGGCTTGAGTCCTTCCGGGCCATCCTTTCCGGGTAGCCCGTGTATGCATTATTTACATTGAAACATTAACACAACAATGAATGAACGAAATCAAAGTCATAAAACAGATTCAGGGCAACACGCTGAAGGAAATAGACATTAATTACAGGCCAGCCGTCCAACTGAAGGAAGTACCAAAGATTAGCAGTTCCATGGATGCCGTGTCTTACCTCCGTTCCGTATGGGGCCGAAGGATAGAACATGTAGAGGAGTTCCTCATCCTTTGTCTGAACCGTGCCAACCTTGTATTGGGATATGCTCGTATCAGTCGCGGCGGCCTGCACGATACCGTTGCCGATCCCAAGGTTATCTTCCAGGTTGCGTTGAAGGCCAATGCCTCCAGCTTAATCCTATGCCACAACCATCCCTCAGGGAACACAGAACCCTCGGAGAGTGACAAAGCGCTGACCAAACGTCTGGTGGAGGCCGGCAAGGTGCTGGAGATTCAGGTTTTAGATTACGTCATCCTGACCTGGGATTCCTACTTCTCCTTTGCCGATGAGGGGATCTTCCCCGAAAGGTGAGGTCTGATCCTCAGTTGAAGCTATACAGATTATTCCGATTACGGGGGGCAGGACGACCTGCCTCCGCTAAACCATTAAAATCATTACACATGACAACAAATGAAAACACATTGATCGTGGACGTTCCGTCCCGCAAATAAAGCCGGACTACCGTGGAGCTTGCTCTTCCATTCTACGGCCGTATTCCGGGAGAGAAGAGGTGGATACGCATCGCCGACAAAGCGGATGATGCATGGCCGGAGATTACTACCATCACCATCGGTCAGGAAGGATGCGACATCTTTCACTGGTTCTCGATGGAATTTGTCGATATCCACGAGTTCGCACCCTGCACCCTGGAAGAGTGGATCGGTGCCAAGTTCGCCATATGCGGGTATGCCATGAACCTTAAAAATCGCTGAGCCATGAAAACATCACAAACAATTTCGACCATCAGCAAGGCCCTGATTGAGTTTCAGGGCAGGATGGTCAAGGTCACCAAGGATGCGGTGAATCCGCATTTCAAGAACCGGTATGCATCCCTGTCGCAGATCGTCGAGTCGGTGCAAAAGCCGCTGAACAAATGCGGCCTGGCGGTCATACAGCTTCCTGAAGGCGACCACGGGCTGGAGACTGTACTGATCCATACCTCCGGGGAATACATCGCTGACCATGTGTTGGTCGAAGCCGAGAAGTATGGACGCGGCTTCACTTTCCGCGGCTCACAGTTCCAGGTGACCATCCGCCGGACGTTTGACTATTCCGCTGATGCTGTCTGGTCCGCAATGGACAGAGCAAAAAAGCAGCGGGAGGAGATGCTGAAACACCTGTCGGCTCCTGTTGCAGATCCGTAGACCGGGGAGATGGTCTACCCGGCGAAGTACAAGGCAACACGGGTGCTGAGCGTGACGCTGGCAGGCGGATGATCCGCAGGTTGCAGATACTTGTCTGATGAGGGGGCAAGGGAGGAGTACTTCCCCAGGCTCCCTTTTTACCTTTACTGAATCTAATTCAGGTAAGGTATTGACTTTCAGGTAATATTGTCGTAACTTACGAGGGCATTTCTATCATCACCCAACTAAATCTCACTATGATGAAAACACATGTATCATTGATCATTATCCTTATCGGTGTATTGGTCTTTCAAATGAGTTACTCAGCCTGGTCCCAGGCACCGCAGTCCTTCAAATATCAGGCTGTGATGCGGGATAAGGCAGGGCAGGTTTTGCCAAACCAGGACATCAGCCTGCGGATCAGCATTCTGCAGTCCACTATGGATGGACCGGAAGTGTACCAGGAGGTGCATTCGGTCACTACCAGTGAGTTGGGACTGGTCAACGTGGAAGTAGGACGAGGCAAAGCATTGACAGGCAGTCTACCCTCTATTGACTGGTCTTCGGGCAGTCATTTCCTGCGTATCGAGATGGATCCGGCAGGAGAGATGGACTTTGAGCTGATGGGCGTGTCGCAGTTGTTGTCAGTACCGTATGCCCTGTATGCTGAAAAGTCAGGCAGCGGAAGCCGGGAGGCTGACCTTGACTGGGAGATGATCGGAAATGATGTGGTGACAGGTCACGGGGGGAGCTATCCCACCGGCAATGTCGGCATCGGGAACAACGCACCCGGAACCTTGCTCTATGTTGCAAAGAACATGGGTGAACCAACCATCACCATCCGTAACCTCGGCAGTGGCGGCGGGGCGACCTACGCGATGGTGGACGATTTAAGCGGGGCGGACTGGAAGTTCAAAGCGACCACCTACGGTGGCTTTAAGATCCGTGACCATCACTCCTCCTTGGATGTGATCGTCATTGAACCTGGCAGCGCGGCCAATGCCATTTACATTAAAGGGGGAGGAAATGTAGGTATTGGGACCGGCACACCCCAGTTCAAACTGGATGTTATAGCAGATGCACAGGTCAATGGTGTCCGGGTGGGCAGGGGAGGTGGCAATGTTTTATCAAACACAGGTGTTGGTAAAATAGCTTTAAATTCCAACACTACTGGCTATGGAAACACTGCCATCGGATGCGATGCACTTAAATTTAATACGACTGGTTATCACAACACTGCCAGCGGATCCTTTGCTCTTAGTCATAACAAAACTGGCTGGTTGAATACAGCTGTCGGATATGGTGCGCTTGCGTTTGACACGACAGGTTACCGTAACACAGCCGTTGGTGACTGTGCACTTTACCTCAACACAACCGGTAGTGAAAACACTGCCAGCGGAGCCTATACCCTTTATTCGAATACAACTGGTAATTATAATACTGCCGAAGGATACAGTGCACTTCTTTCTAACAAAACCGGTCACCATAACACTGCCTGTGGCAAGGAAGCACTTTATTCTAACACAACCGGTTATCATAACATAGCCATTGGGTACCGGGCGCTCTACTCCAACACAGCGGGTCTCCAGAACGTGGCCAATGGCAATGAAGCACTTTATTCTAACGCAACCGGCAATAATAATACCACCAGCGGGTGTGAAGCGGCATATACTAATCGGTCAGGTCATTCCATCACCTGTATCGGTTACAAAACGGATGTATCGGATACCGCATTGACAAACGCCACTGCTCTTGGTAATTTTGCAACTGTGAATAACAGCAACAAAATCCGTATCGGGAATGGAGAAATAACAGTTATCGAAGGACAAGTAGACTGGAGCTTCCCCTCTGACGGCAGGTTCAAGCAGAATGTAACTGAAGATGTTCAAGGTTTAGCTTTTATCCGTCAGCTAAGACCTGTGGTCTATAACTTCGATACACGGAAATACACCGAGTTCCTGATGAAGAATATGCCAGATAGCGTGCGCACTGAGCGCTTGAGTGGACAGGATTTCATTGCATCGGCGGCTATTCGTCACAGTGGCTTTGTGGCTCAGGAAGTGGTCAAGGCCGCTAATGACTGCGGTTATGACTTCAGTGGCGTACATGTGCCAGTGAATATTAACGATAATTACAGCATCGCTTATGGCCAGTTTGTCGTACCCCTTGTCAAGGCAGTTCAGGAACAGCAGGCGATGATCGAAGCACTGCAGCAGAAAGTGGCGGAGCTGGAAGCGGATCGGGGGAGATGATATCAGATTAACCGATTAACCGCTATCTGATATTTGATTTAAATCGAAAACCAAATCGAAAATCAAATCATTAATCAAATATCGGTTAATCAGTTAATCAGATAATCAGATATCAAACACACCCTCCCATAGGCTTTATACCGGTGCCCGGCATACCCCTTTCCAGGTATGGTATTGACTTTCAGGAATCATTGTCGTATCTTTCAGGACAATTTCATCTTCGTCCACCTAAATCTCATCGTCATGAATAAACACGAATCCCTGATCATTGCCATTACCGGCCTAATGATCTGTTCAATGAATTTTACCGTGCTGTCGCAGGCACCGCCATCCTTTAAGTACCAGGCTGTCGTACGGGATAAGACGGGACAGGTACTTGCCAGCCAAAACATCAGCCTGCAGGTCATTATCCTGCAATCCACCACGAAGGGTCCGGAAGTCTACCGGGAAGTCCATTCGGTTACCACCAGCGAATTGGGACTTGTCAATATTGAGGTCGGCAGGGGCAAAAGCATTTCCGGCAGCATGGCTGCCATTGACTGGGCTGCTGGAAGCCACTTTCTCCGCATTGAAATGGATCCGTCGGGGGGGACGAATTTTGAGCTGATGGGCGTTTCCGAACTGCTGTCGGTTCCATATGCCCTGTATGCCGAAAAGTCGGGAAGCGGGATGCGGGAGGCAGATCTTGACTGGGAGGTGATCGGGAATGATGTGGTGACCGGTCACGGCGGGAGTTACCCTGCCGGTAATGTCGGCATCGGGAACAATGTACCAGGATCTCTGCTTTACGTTGCTAAGAACATGGGTGAGCCCACCATCACCATCCGTAACCTCGGCGGCGGTGGAGGTGCTACATACTCAATGGTGGATGACCTGAGCGGGGCGGACTGGAAGTTCAAGGCGACCACCTATGGAGGCTTCAAGATCCGTGACCATGCAAATGCACTGGATGTGATCGTGCTTGAGCCCGGTAGTGCTGCCAATTCGATTTACATTAAATCCGGAGGGAATGTGGGCATCGGCACAA
>DAOQWY010000046.1 GCA_035342335.1 Bacteroidales bacterium | reverse complement strand
AGACCCCTTCGCAGTTGTCAAGTCCTGTAAAGGTCGGAGTGATCACATCCGGGTTGCAGCAGTCACCGGGGATCAGTCCGCTGATGGCATCGGTGCTGATGACCGGATCTTCGGTGTCAATGGTCCAGGTATACGTTAGTGTAATGCTGACAGGGTTCTGGCACTCGTCAATGGCTGAATAGACAATATCCTGTTCCATGGTGCAGTCACCCGTCTGGGTCGGAGTCCCTGGTGTGCAGGTCACACTAACAGGACCGTCACAGATATCCGAGGCTGTCACATTGGGATCACAAACCGGCGGGGTATTGCAATCCAGGCTTAAGACGGTAGGAATGCCACTGAAAGAAGGTGGCGCAGTATCTATTTTCCAGGTAAAGGTTACCGTTGCAGATACAGGATTCTGGCACTCATCAACGGCTGAATACACAAAATCCTGTGTATAGTCGCAGCCTGTCCATGTCGGGCATCCTGACTGGCAGGTCACGCTCACCACGCCGTCGCAGTCATCTGTGGCGGTCAGAGTGTAGATACAGGTAGGCAGTGTCAGCGGGTTGCAGCCCAGGTCGCCTCCGGCAGGAAGGGTTGGAAGCACCGGTGGGGTTACATCTATTTTCCATGTATAGGTAACAGTCTGTGAAACAGGATTACCGCACTCATCAATGGCTGAATACACAAAATCCTGTGTATAGTCGCAGCCGGTGTTTGTGGGTCCTTCCGTCTCGCAAGTCACGCTTACGGGGCCGTCACAGATATCCGTGGCTGTCACGCCGGGATCACACACCGGCAGGGGGGGATTGCATCCCAGGTCACTGCCTGTGGGTACGTTTGCAAGTACCGGCGGGGTCAGATCTACCTTCCAGGTATAGGTAACACTCTCTGCTCCAATATTGCCTGCGTTGTCTACCCCATAGTAATAATTTGTCTGGGTCCAGTCACATCCGCTGGTTATTGTCTCAGTTCCCGCCTCACAGGTAATGGTTACCGGCTCACCGCAGTTGTCGGTGGCTGTAATACCACTAAGATTACATTCCATTTCTTCAGGACCAGGGTTGCATCCCAGGTATTCGTCTTCAGGTACGCCCGAAAGAACAGGCAGGGTCACGTCTGTCGTTCCTGAGACAGGCTTATATTGAGTTACAGCACCCGGGCTTTCGTGCCTAATGCTATTTGCAGTATAATCTGTTCCTGTTAAAGGTACAAAACGCACATAAATAGGAGTGGCCTGGATATATCCCGGATTAAGAGAATCCGTTTCACAAAGAATTATTGGATCAGTGGAGAAACCACTTGTAGCATTTAGTGAGATCTGAAAACCAGGAGGAGGTGTAACGGTAATGCAGTTGGGAGGAATGATATTATCTCCACCAACATTATAGGATGGTGCAGGACCTGTAGGCGGATCATAGGACCCGACACAAGTATAGTCAAAAACGTCAAGATCACCAGTTACATAGATGACTGGAGAACCACTTTCTTTGGTTCTGTAATAAATGGTGATCTCCATGTAATCAACCAACGCTTGTCCAGGCAATATGTCCCATTCTTGATTCTTTACTGTCAGGGCAGCCCCAAAGTCCGGATCCATAACATCAGCACACGTCCAGTTAGTTCCCCACAGATCACCATCACCCCCATAGGTCCGTAATACAGGACTTTCAGTCCAGGGAGCAGAACTTACCTTATTATCTCCTACAGTGATGCCATTTTTCATCAGCATTACAGATTGATCATAAACGGTAGCCCAGATATTCGGATCACCTGTAGAGCATAGCATCTTTAATTCTATTCCGGTTATTTCCTGTGTGACATCACTCAGGCCGGTGAAATCGAAATCTGAGCCTTTTAGAGTATCGCTGGTATAATACCACCACAATGTCAAGGGCAGGTCACATGATGCTTCACCACCACCAATAGCGGTAATATTACCAGGATTGTCCCAATCATAATCACCGTCGGTCCCATTAAGACCAATATCCGGTAGGTTTGTTTGCGATTGCGCAAATGCCCCGGTCGATGAAATCAGGGAAATGCTGAAAAACAGGATCAAGGCCAATAACGAAGAATTGGCTAAAATCCTTCGCAGTCTTACTGTTTTTAGTGTTAGTGTAAAATTCTTCATATCATTTATGGTTTTAATTTCTGGTAAAAAAGTATCTGTCTTTTTCATAAATAACGTATTTCTTCATTCATTATCGTCATTACACTCAGGATCCGGGCTCGTTGAACCGGATGGTATATCTGAATTTTCCAATGTGCTCAAAGCGGTCATAAAAGGATTTAAGAACGGTTGACAACCAACAGAACACCGCGCTGCACTCAATTGCAAACGGCTGACTGCCGCTAAGCCTTCAGCCTGGTGAGAATCAAGAGAAAAGATGTATCCGTGTGTCATTCACTAAAATTAATTACACATAGCTCCAAATCGAAGCAAATATACCATTTGTACGTATCAAAAGCAAAAATAGTTTAAAATTTGTTCAATATTTTATAAAAATATTCCACCGCCGTAATCTCTGTGATGGACTGATCCTCTTCGTCCTCTCCGGTCATCGTCCTAATTGCCGACAAAATAAGTACAAAAAAATACGATATCCAAAAAAAAAGCTGAATAAAAAATTATATTTAATAACAGGCCATTGTTCAAATCCAAAGGTTGGGGATGATCATTGTTAATATGTTTGAATCAATGAATGGAACCGGTCTTAATACTGAATGACAGGTAAGATAAAATAAATACCCGGCCTTGATAAAATAATTGGCCGTATATAATATATAATGTATAAAATACAGTCCTCCCATGTCATTAATAATGTATGATCCACGGTTTATGCCACTGTGTTCCCAATAAAAACCAGGGAAGGTGTTCTTTTTTCAATCATTTTTGTAGTTTTGCGGTGTAAGGGGTATCCTGAGGGCAATGGTTCTGACAACCCGGGACACGGTTCCTTCTTATTGAAACTACGATGATCCAACGATTCCTGGTTCATTTTTCAAACCGGTTCGTATCACGTTACCTGGTGCTGGCATCCGATGTTGTGATCGTGGTGGTTTCACTGGTCACCGCTTACATCATCCGTTTCAATTTTGATCTGACCTACATCCATCAGTGGAAACTTTCCACCTATCTTCCCGTGGTGGTGTTTTTTTCCCTGGCCGCCTTTCTCATCACACGCTCCTATGTCGGGATCATCCGCCACACCAGCACCAACGATGTGATCCGGATCTTCCGGGCGGTGCTGTTCACCATCATCGCGCTGGTGCTGCTCAACACCATCATCCAGCGGTTCGGATGGCCGTTTGAGCAAATCCTTCCCCTCAGCATCATCATCATCTTTGGCCTGATCACCCTGTTTTTGATGATCTTCACGCGACTGCTGTCGAAGCTGGTCTGGATCCGGCTGATGAAAGGGCGAAGCGAGAACATCCACGTACTGATCTATGGAGCCGGCAAAGCCGGGATCCTCACCAAGGATGCGCTGATCAACGACCTGAACAACGACTACAAGGTGGTGTGTTTCATTGACGACAATCCCGGCAAGATCGGCAAGAGCCTGGAGGGCATCCCCGTGAACGGGCCGGAAGTGCTCAATGCACACTATCTCGCACAGAAGAAAGTCAGCGAGGTGATCATCGCCATTCACAGGATCGATCCCGTAAAAAAACGGCAGATCGTGGATGCCTGCCTTCAGTTTAATGTTACCGTCAAGGACATCCCTCCCGTTGAATCCTGGATCAATGGTGAGATCCAGGCCAAGCAGATCAGGAATGTCAGCATTGAGGACCTGCTCCAGCGTGAGCCGATCGTACTCAGGAACAGTCAGGTAGCCGGTGAAAACCAGGGGAAGGTGGTGATGGTGACGGGTGCTGCCGGAAGCATCGGCAGTGAGATCGCCCGGCAGCTGATGCATCTGAAGGTGAAGAGCATCATCCTGGTGGACCAGGCCGAAACCCCGCTTCACGAGCTGACGCTGCGGTTCAGGCAGACCTTTACGGATTTCAGCAGGATCGCCCGGGTGATAATTGCCGACGTGAGTGACGCCCACCGGATGGGACGCATCTTCGAACAGTACCGGCCGGAGCTGATCTACCACGCAGCAGCCTACAAGCACGTGCCGATGATGGAAGAAAATCCCTGGGAGGCGATCCGGGTGAACGTTTTCGGCACGCGGTTGCTGGCCGACCTGGCCGTCAGTTACCAGACCGGCAAATTCGTGATGGTGTCCACCGACAAGGCCGTGAGGGCTTCCAGCGTGATGGGCGCCACCAAGCGCGCGGCGGAGATCTACATCCAGAGCCTGGGCAACCGCCAGGAACATCATACCCGCTTTATCACCACCCGGTTCGGGAACGTGCTGGGTTCCAACGGTTCGGTCATCCCCCTGTTCCGCCGGCAGATCGAAGAAGGCGGCCCCGTTACCGTCACGCATCCCGAGATCACCCGCTTTTTCATGACCATCCCCGAAGCCTGTCAGCTGGTGCTGGAAGCCGGCGCCATGGCCAAAGGGGGAGAGATCTACCTGTTCGACATGGGACAGCCGGTGCGCATCGTTGACCTGGCCCGGCACATGATCCGGCTCTCCGGCCTACAACCGGATAAGGACATCCAAATCGTTTACTGTGGCCTGCGGCCGGGCGAAAAACTCTACGAAGAGCTGCTGAACAGCACCGAGAACAACATCCCCACCCACCACCCGCGCATCATGATCGCCAAAGTGAGTCCTGTGGATCTTAATCTGGTGGTCCGGCAGATGGAACAGATCGAAACGGCCTGGAAATCGGGGGATGATGTGGAGATGGTACGCAGGCTCAAAGAGATGGTGCCTGATTTTCGCAGCAACAATTCGGTTTACGAAGCACTCGACAAACAATGAAAAATAAGACAGCCAAACGACCGGCCGGCACCAAAACCCTGGCAAAGGCCAATCCCATCAACATTCCGCTGGGTGTGGTGGTCCTTGCCTACATCCTGATCCCCACCTACACCCCCAACCTCACGACGTTCGACACCAATGCGCCTAAATTTTTGGCATTGTCGCTGATGAACCTGGCCGGATTCATCACCCTGTTCACGCAGCGTGACATCAGGCGGCAACCGGGGGCAATGGCCCTGTTTTTCAAGACAGGCCCGGGGATCGCTTACGCAGGCTTTCTGGCGGCGTCGCTGCTCTCGTTCTTCAACGCGCTCAACCTGACCGAGTCGCTGTTCCAGTTCACCAAGGTGTTCACGGTCTTTTCGGCAACATTCATCCTTTCGGTCATCCTGATGCACGATCCGCGATACCTGACATGGATCGTACTTGTCTTCACCGGGATGCTCATCTACGATTCCATCACCGTATTTTACCATATCCACGAGTTCATACAGGGGAAAATAAAGTCGGTACTGGATATCAAGACCATTTACAGCAACAAGAACATCCTGGCCTCGGCCATCTTTGTGAAGCTGCCCTTTGCCCTGTGGCTGATGCTGTTCAGCAAAAAATGGCTGAAGGCGCTGGGGTGGCTCGGGCTGGTGGTGGGTGTCGCAGCGGTCTTTTTCATGGCCACCCGTGCGTTCTACCTGGGCCTGATCGTCTTGTCGGTGGTCGTGCTGGCCTACCTGCTGATCGTTTATTTGCGGGGCAAACAAAAAAAATACCTGTGGATGGCGGGTGCGTACGTGCTCGCCCTGGGCATATCGTACCTGGCATTCTCGGGCACCCGCGAGCTGCTCTATCCCAAAAACAAGGAGAGCCGGTATACACAGGGTGTCGGGGAGCAGCTGGCCACGATCGGCACCTTCGAGGGCTCGTCGAGCAAGCGTATCAACGCCTGGAAGTGGTCGTGGCACATGCTGAAGGAAAAACCACTGTTCGGTGTGGGTAGCGGCAACTGGAAGGTGGTTGAGCTGAAATACGAGAATCAGAAGTCCGACGATTTCATCTATATGTACAAGGCACACAATGATTTCATTGAAACCGCTGCAGAAACTGGCTTCATTGGAGGGTTGTGTTTTCTGGCCATTTTTGCGCTGATCGCCTGGGCCTTCCTGAAGATGTTCTTTTCTGCCAGGGACGACCGCGACGACCTGTTCCGCTGGCTTTTCCTGGCCGCTTCCGGCATTGCCTTTTATTCGGTGGATGCCTTTTTCAACTTCCCGGCCGACCGGCCGGAGATCCTGTTGCTGTTCGCCTTCTTTGTGGCAACGGGGATCACCGTGATCGCGCAGCTGAAAAGACGAGGAGCGGATCCGGCACCGGAAGCCGCTCCCGGAAAGATGCAGCACGGGCTTTTATGGTCGCTTTCGGGTGTAGCCATCCTTGCGCTGATCGCCTCTTCGTATGTCTTCTACCTGAACTTCAAATCTTCAAGGATCCAGCGCATTGCCTACCAGGAGATCAAGGGAGGCAAGCTGAAAACTCCGGCCGATAAGATCGTCAATGGATTTACCCCCATCCCATCCATCGTCGGTTTTGCTGAAACTCAATCCAACGTCAAAGCCAGGTACCTTTTGAATGAAGGCAGAAATGAAGAGGCCATTGCCCTGCTGAAGGCCGACCAGGCCAGTCCCTGGGACGGCCGCCGCGAATATTTCCTGTCGATGGGATTCAACAAGCTCGAGCAGCCCGACAGCGTCCTTTTTTACGCGGAACGGATGTATGACCTCAAACCCAACCATCTGAAGAATATCAACGTGATGGTCAACCTCCTCGATAAAAAAAAGGAATATGACAGGATCATCTCCTACCTCGATACCTACCTGGCCGACCATCCCAAGGAAAGCAAGGTCTGGGTGAACAGCACCTACTATTACTACAAAAGGGGGGAGGTTGACAAAGCGTGGGAGCGCATTGAAGAAGCCAAAAAGCAGTTCCCGAAGGATTCCCTGGTGAACAAGCAGCACAATTTCATATATGATAAAAAATTTGTGGAACCGTTCCGGGAGGATTATAACAAAGCAGTGGCCGAATTCAATAAAAAGAATTACGGTGCCGCCCTGCCCTACCTGACCCGGTTTCTCGGGAATGTGCCCGACCATACCAACGCGATGGAATTCAGGGCTTTCACCCATTACTACCTGAAAAACTACCTGAAATGCATCGAAGACATCGATCGCCTGCTCACCCTGACGGATAAGGCGGGGCTTTTCAATCTCCGCGGCATATGTTACCGTGCCCTCAACAAGATGGAGGATGCCTGCAGGGATTTTGAAACAGCCATGAAAAAGGGAAATCCTGCGGGTAAAAGCAACTATGAACGGTTCTGTAAAGCGAAAAAGCCGCAATGATCCTTTACCCTGTTTCCGCCTTTGTCCTGCTGGCCACCCTGCTCCTTTATTTTAAGCTTGCTGAACGGTATCAGATCATCGACCGGCCTAATGAACGCAGTTCTCACCGGGGCGTTGCAATCCGTGGCGGAGGCATCGTGTTTCCGCTGGCGGCCCTGCTCTGGTTCGTATCCCACGGCTTTGCATTGCCCTGGCTGATCGCAGGCCTGCTGCTGGTTGCGGCGGTGAGCTTCCTGGATGACCTGCGCACGCTGCCCGGGAGCATTCGCTTTTTAGTACAGTTCATCGCGGTGAGCCTGATGCTCCTTCAGCTGGATTTTGTGGGTCTGCCGTGGTACCTGGTCATCCCGCTCTACATACTGCTGCTGGGATGGATCAATGCGTTCAACTTCCTGGACGGCATCAATGCCATCACGCCCTTTTACAGCCTGGCCGCGCTGGGCAGCTTTATGGTCCTGAACCACCGGCAGCCGTTTGCCCCTCCCCCGCTGCTGATCCTGCTGATCATTGCCGTTGTGATCTTCAGTTTTTTCAATGCCCGCCGCCTTGCGCGGACCTTTGCCGGCGATGTGGGCAGCATCAGCATGGCCTTTCTGCTGGGGTATCTGATGATCTGCCTCGTGTCGGTCACCGGACGGTTCGAATACGTGTTATTTTTCATCGTGTATGCTCTTGATTCCGTCGTCACGATCCTTTACAGGCTTTTTCGCAGGGAGAATATTTTCAGGGCCCACCGATCGCATCTGTACCAGTGGTTGTCGAACGAGCTGGGGTGGCCGCATGTGCTGGTTGCATCGCTGTATGCCGTGGTGCAGCTGATGATCAATATCTTTACCATCGTGCTGATACGGCAGGAGATCATGAAGCTGTCCATTTTTCTGGTGACCGTTGCGGTGCTCTCGCTGGTTTATCTGGTAATACGATGCGCCATCGGAAAAAGAATCGGGGCGGGAATGAATAGCCATTAACGATTAACCAGGTAGAAGGAGAGGTGGAAGAAGAAGGAGATTTGCGAAAGGAAGGAAGAGATATGAATTCGACCTTCCATTCATAAATCGCCTTCTACCTAAACTTCGAATTCAACTTCGAATGTTCTATTAATGGTGATTCAAAGCACCTGATCCCTGCTTGCGCAGGGATGACATTCCCTGCTTGCGCAGGGATGACGATGGCGCATCCCCAAAGGGAAGCAGATCCCTGCTTGCGCAGGGATGACATTCCCTGCTTGCGCAGGGATGACGAGGGCGCATCCCCAAAGGGAAGCAGATCCCTGCTTGCGCAGGGATGACATTCCCTGC
>DAOQWY010000045.1 GCA_035342335.1 Bacteroidales bacterium | reverse complement strand
TCATGCTGGAAACCATTTTTTTGACTTTTGTCGGAGCGGCAGCCGGAATGCTTTCCGGATGGACGATCATAAAAATCCTGGGCAGGACAGGGATCCATTTTGCCGGCTGGGGAGAGGGTTTCGAGGCCATTGGCTATGCAGCGAAGGTGTACCCGGTGGTGACCCCTGAATTTTTTGTATTTACGACGATCATGGTCATCACCACGGCGATCATTTCATCACTCTGGCCGGCCCGCAAGGCTTTGAAGCTAAACCCGGTGGACGCGCTCAGAACCGTATAGAACCATCATAAACCTGACAGGATATGAACGTACTTGTATTGAAGCTGGTGAATAAAATATACAATGCCTCCGAGGTAAAGGTTCATGCAGTGAAGGATGTGACCATTGACTTTGCGGAGGCCGAATTCACCTGCATCGTCGGACCATCGGGTTCCGGCAAGACCACCCTGCTGAACCTGATCGGCGGTCTCGATATGCCAACATCAGGGGAGATCATCATTGGCGGCACCAATCTGTCAAAACTCAAATCATCCCAGCTCATCGACTTCCGCCTGAACAACATCGGTTTTGTCTTTCAATCCTACAACCTGATCCCTGTGCTGACAGCCCTCGAAAATGTCGAATTCATCCTGCTTTTGCAGAAAAAAACGAAGGCTGAGCGCCAGCATCGGGCCATCGAATTGCTTACCCAGGTCGGATTGGGCGACAAGCTTCATAAGCGCCCGGGCGAATTATCCGGCGGGGAACAACAACGTGTGGCCGTTGCAAGGGCACTGGCATCCAGGCCACGATTCATCCTTGCTGATGAGCCCACGGCCAACCTTGACACCAAGTCGACAGAAAACCTGCTGGAAATCATGGAAAAGCTGAACCACGAAGAAGCGATGACCTTTATCTTTTCAACACATGATGCAAGGGTGGTGAACAAAGCACACCGGGTGATCACGATCGAAGACGGTCGTGTCAAAAGTGATGTTGAACAGCTTCCCCATTGATACGAACATGAGCATCCCGGCCAAGATCATTCTTTTCGCCTGCTCCACGCTCTGCCTTGCGGTAAGTTCGGCAGGCCAGGATTCTTCCCCAGGCAAATGGCAGTTCAACGGTTATATCAAAGACCTGCAGATGATCAGTTATGAAAATTTTAGAAAGGAATGGTACCTGAATAATGAGATCAACAACCGGATGACCCTGAAATGGTTCCCTGCCAATGGCCTGGTCCTGGAAGCAGGGATGCGTATCCGCTTTCTTTTTGGTAATTACATACAGTTAATGCAATACCAGTTACCGGATTTTAGCAAGACCATGGACCGTGATCCCGGCTTTCTGGACCTTACCTGGGTCATGGATGATGCGGATTCCTATGTTTTTTTGGCCGGTCTCGACCGGTTGAACCTGAAATATTCATTCAAAAAATGGGAATTCAACCTGGGGAGGCAACGGATTAACTGGGGAACCAATTTCATATGGACACCGAATGATATCTTCAATTCGTTTTCTTACTTTGATTTCGATTATGAAGAGCGACCCGGATGCGATGCCCTGCAGATCGAATACTACCCGGGGATGACTTCTTCCGTTCAGCTTGCTGCCAGCCTGAATCACGACCGGCGGCTGACGGCCGCAGCCATGTACCGTTTTAACCGCCGTGAATACGATTTTCAGTTTATGGCAGGTCAGATGGTTGAAGATCTGGTCATAGGAGGTGGATGGAGCGGGGATATATCCGGAGGCGGGTTTCGGGGTGAGTTCACGTATTTCCGCTCAGCAGAAAATTTTTCAGATACGACCGGGCAACTGGTGGCTGCCATTGATGGTGACTATACACTCAAAAGCGGACTATACCTTCATGCTTCCGCACTCTATAACAGTGCAGGGACCACGGGAAAAGCCGGAGGAAGCACCATGCTGGACCTGAGGAATATTTCGGTAAAGGATTTCACCCGGGCGCGTTATTCTCTTTTCGGCGAGATCGCTTACCCGGTCACTCCCCTGGTCAGGGCCGACCTGGCAGGGATCTACAATCCGTGCGATCATTCCTTTTTTATAGGCCCATCGGTCGACATCTCCCTGACCGATAATCTTTACCTCCTGCTCATCGCCCAGCTTTTTTACGGTGCCGACGGAACCGAATACGGGGACTACGGTAAATTCTGGTATGTACGGTTGAAATGGAGTTTTTAGGGGGGTATTTATGGTTATTTGTTGTTATTAGTTGTTATTTTAATAACCATTAATCACGCGAGGCCTGAAAGGCCGAGCTAATAACCATTAATCACGCGAGGCCCCGCAAGGCGCCGGGCTAATGACTATGAATGACCATATATTTATTTTTTTTTGCAACAATTGTTTCCAATCGAATTATGTATTAATTTTGCAGCCCTTAAAATAAAAGTATAAAAGCGAAATAAAAGTTCATCGATGTTCATTACACCGGAAGTTAAAAAGAATGCGTTCAAGGAATTCGGAAAATCCGAATTTGACACAGGATCAACGGAAGCGCAGGTTGCTTTGTTTACCTACCGCATTAAACACCTCACCGAACATCTCAAAACCAATCCAAAGGATCTGTCCACTGAGCGATCACTTGTCATGTTGGTAGGTAAAAGAAAAAAATTGCTGGAATTCCTGAAAAATAAGGATATTGAACGCTACCGCGAAATCATTAAAAAACTGAATATCAGAAAGTAAGTTATAACACGTTCCTCGTTGAAGGCAATCTCCAGTTGCCTTTTTTTTTGTATTAAGTCGTATCGATTTCTCTTCACGTAATATTATTTTTATGTCATCAGAAGGTATCATCAAGTCATTTGATTTAAATGACGGAAGAACTGTATCCATAGAAACGGGTCGTTTAGCACGGCAGGCTGATGGTGCCGCCGTTGTCAGGCTGGGCGACACCATGTTGCTGGCAACGGTAGTTGCCAAAAAAGATGCAGTGGAAGGAAGTGATTTCTTACCCCTCTCGGTGGAGTACCGGGAGAGGTATTCTGCAACGGGGCGTTTTCCGGGTGGTTTCATTAAACGGGAAGCGCGGCCTTCCGATCATGAAGTTCTGACTGCCCGGCTGGTGGATCGTGCTCTCAGACCTCTTTTCCCGGATGATTTCCACGCAGAGATACAGGTCATCATTACCCTCATCTCCGGGGATAAGAACCTGCCACCGGATTCGCTGGCTGCACTGGCAGCATCAGCTGCTCTCACCATCTCCGATATCCCCTTCCAGGGACCCATCTCGGAAGTCAGGATCGCAAGGATCAATGGTGAGTTCCTGATCACTCCGCTGATATCACAGCTGGAAGAAGCAGACCTCGACCTGGTCGTTGCCGCTACGATCGACAACATTGTCATGGTGGAGGGAGAAATGAAAGAGGTACAGGAATCCACCATGATCGAAGCCCTGAAAATAGCGCATGAGGCCATCCGGGTCCAATGCAGGGCACAACTGGAACTGGCTGAAATGCTGGGACGGCCTGTTGTGAAAAGGGAATACTGCCACGAAACGAACGATCCGGAACTCTACGAGGAACTCCGGAATGCGACGCATCAACAAACATACGATGCAGCCGCTTCCATCATTCCCGTGAAACGTGAACGTACTGAAGCTTTTGAAACCATTAAAAATGCATTCATAGAGACGATCCCCGAAGAACTCAGGGAGGCAAAAGTACCGCTTGTTCAGAAATACTATCACGAGATCCATAAGCAGGCTGTCAGAAAATTGGTACTGGATGCCAGGAAACGCCTGGACGGCCGCGGGCTGGACGAGGTCCGGCCGATCTGGTGCGAGGTGGACTATCTCCCCGCAGCCCATGGGTCTTCCATCTTTACCCGCGGTGAAACCCAATCCCTGACGACCGTCACCCTGGGCACCAAACTCGACGAGCAGGTGGTCGACGGAGCCGTTTATGAAGGAAAAAGCAACTTCATGCTGCACTATAATTTCCCGCCTTTCTCTACCGGTGAAGTCAAGCCTATGCGTGGCACCAGCCGCAGGGAGGTCGGTCATGGCAACCTGGCCATGAGGGCACTTAAACCGGTGATCCCTGCCAGCCCTGCAAATCCCTATACCATCCGGGTGGTTTCCGATATACTCGAATCCAACGGCTCGTCATCCATGGCCACGGTCTGTGCCGGGACGCTTGCCCTGATGGACGCAGGCGTGAAGATCCATAAACCGGTCTCGGGAATTGCCATGGGGCTGATCACGGAAAAGGAAACCGGCAAATATGCCGTTCTGTCCGATATCCTGGGCGACGAAGATCATCTGGGGGATATGGACTTCAAGGTGACTGGCACACGCGATGGGATCACAGCCTGCCAGATGGACATCAAAGTGGAAGGCCTGTCGTATGAAGTTTTGACAGAAGCCCTTGATCAGGCCCGGAAAGGCAGACTGCATATCCTGGATATCATGGAAAAGACGATCGCCGTGCCAAGAGAGGATTATAAACCCTTTGTCCCGAGAATCGAACAGATGACCATTGCCAAGGAATTCATTGGGGCAGTGATCGGACCAGGTGGTAAAATCATCCAGGAGATCCAGAGCTCCACCAATTCAACGATCATTATCGAGGAAGTGGGCGAAGTGGGCATCATCGACATCTTCGCCGTGGATAAAGTCTCGATTGAAGCAGCAAAGGACAGGATCAAGGCGATTGTGGCCATCCCTGAACTGAATGAGGTTTATCTGGGGACCGTCAAGAACATTACCTCTTTTGGCGCTTTTGTTGAAATTCTGCCCGGCAAGGATGGCTTGCTGCATATTTCCGAGATCGACTGGCGCCGCATTGCAGAAGTCGACAAGGTGCTCAAGGTAGGCGATAAGATCAAGGTAAAACTGATCGATATCGATCCGAGAACCGGTAAATTGAAGCTTTCCAGGAAGGTTTTGCTCCCAAAACCGCCAACCAGGGCGGAATAGCTTGTAACCATTCCCATAAAAATCCGTAAAATGAATTTTAAATCTCTTGATCATTAATCCAGGCTTATGAGGCAACTTAAAATTACCAAACAGGTCACCAATCGTGAAACCGCATCCCTCGACAAGTACCTGCAGGAAATTGGTAAAGTGGAGTTGATCACAGCCGATGAAGAAGTTTCATTGGCCCAGCGTATTAAACAGGGCGATCGCGATGCCTTGGAGAAACTGACCAAATCAAACCTTCGGTTTGTCGTTTCCGTTTCAAAGCAGTATCAGAACCAAGGACTTAGTTTGCCCGACCTGATCAATGAAGGCAATCTTGGACTGATAAAAGCTGCCCAGCGCTTCGATGAAACGAGGGGATTCAAGTTCATTTCTTACGCCGTATGGTGGATACGTCAATCGATCCTCCAGGCCCTGGCTGAACAGTCCCGTATTGTAAGGTTACCTCTGAACAAGATCGGATCCATCAACAAGATCAACAAGGCATACGCCAAGCTGGAGCAGGAATTTGAGCGGGAACCCAACTCCGAGGAGATCGCCGATCTGCTGGAGATCACGGAAACCGAAGTGAAGGAATCGCTCAAGAATTCAGGCCGGCACATCTCCATGGATGCACCGCTGGTGCAGGACGAAGATAATACAATGTATGATGTGCTTCGGAACGACGATGGTCCGACTCCGGAAACCCAGCTCATGTACGAATCACTGAAAAAGGAAATTGACAGGGCAATATCCACCCTGACTCCACGGGAAGCCGATGTGGTACGCCTTTATTTCGGTCTGAACCAGACACATCCCATGACCCTGGAGGAGATCGGTGAGAAATTCGACCTGACGCGCGAACGTGTCAGGCAAATCAAGGAAAAAGCCATCCGGAGGCTGAAACATACTTCCCGGAGCAAGATACTGAAGACGTATTTGGGATGAATCACCTGGTCGCTCCTTCCCTGCTTGCCGCCGACTTTGCCAATCTGCAACGCGACATCGAAATAGTGAACCGCAGTCAGGCCGACTGGTTCCACCTCGACATTATGGACGGCGTTTTTGTGCCGAATATCTCCATCGGAATGCCGGTCATCAAAGCGATCGCCCGACACGCCGAAAAACCATTGGACGTTCACCTGATGATCATTGACCCCGATCGTTACCTGGAAACATTCCACACTCTCGGGGCCGCTATCCTCACGGTCCATTACGAAGCCTGCCCGCACCTTCACCGAACCATCCAGAAGATCAAATCCCTTGGAATGAGAGCCGGAGTGGTTTTGAATCCGCATACGCCGGTATCAGTCCTCGAAGATATCCTCCTAGATGTTGACATGGTGCTGATCATGTCGGTCAACCCCGGATTCGGAGCCCAAAGCTTCATTGAAAACAGCTACGCCAAGATCCGCCGGCTCAAAGAAATGATCGTAGCCAGAAAAGCAAATGTGCTCATCGAAGTGGACGGCGGAGTGGACCTTTCCAATGCAGCCAGACTGGTGGAAGCCGGAGTGGATGTGCTGGTGGCAGGAAACACCGTGTTTGCATCTGAAAATCCAACGGAGACTATTTTACGATTGAAAAACCTTTGTTAAAATCAAATTTCAAAAAGCATAATATGTCTACCAAATTATCCCAGCTCAACCCTGCGCCTCTCTGGAATTATTTTGAAGAGATCTGCCAGGTACCAAGGCCCTCCAAAAAAGAAGAAAAAATCAGGGAATACCTTATCAATTTTGGGAAAAAGCATAGGCTGGAAACCCTGTACGATGAAACGGGGAACATCCTTATCCGCAAACCGGCATCACCGGGAAGGGAAAAACTGAAAACCGTCGTTCTGCAAAGCCACATGGACATGGTCTGCGAGAAGAACAGCGACAGTCCGCACGACTTTCTGCTGGATCCCATCAGGCCGTACATCGACGGGGAGTGGGTCAAGGCTAAAGGGACGACACTGGGTGCTGACGACGGTATCGGTATGGCGGCACAACTGGCCATCCTTGCATCCGGTTCAGTAACTCACGGTCCGCTGGAGTGTCTTTTTACCGTGGACGAAGAAACAGGGTTAACAGGAGCTTTTGGGATGATGCCGGGGTTTATCACAGGTTCGATCCTGATCAACCTGGATTCGGAAGACGAAGGGGAGATCTTTATCGGCTGCGCTGGCGGAATGGACACGGTTGCCCGATTTGCCATAAAGGAAAAGAAAGTGGCTGGGAGTTATATTGCATACCGGGTAAAAGTGGGGGGGCTGAAAGGAGGCCATTCAGGGGATGACATTCACAAGGGTCTGGGCAATTCCATTAAGATCCTGACCCGCCTGCTATGGGAAGCCTCACGTGACAGCCAGATCAGGGTCGCCTCAATCGAAGGAGGTAACCTGCGCAATGCCATTCCCCGGGAGGCAAGCGCCACCATCCTCGTCCCTTTGAAGAACCAGCAAAAATTCCTGGACAGGGTAGCCGGCTATTATGCAGATCTGCGCTATGAACTGGGCATAACCGAACCTGACCTGCTTTTTTCGGCAGAGGAAACGGAACTGCCCGAAAAGGCGATGGGGAAAAAGCTGCAGAAAAGACTGCTGAACGCATTGTATGGTTGCCCCCACGGCGTCATCGCCATGAGCCAGCGTATGCCCGGCATGGTGGAAACCTCAACCAATCTGGCTTCCATCAAGGCAAAAGATGAAGGCTACCTGGAGGTATGCACCAGTCAGCGCAGCGACACGAATTCCTCCAAGCACGACATTGCCCATATGGTGGAAAGCGTATTCCGGCTGGCAGGGGCCAAAGTGACGCATTCGGACGGATATCCCGGATGGAGCCCGAATCCCGGTTCAGAGATCCTGAAGATCAGTGTGGAAGCTTATCAGGATCTTTTCTCCAAAGAGCCCATCGTCAGGTCGATCCATGCCGGTCTGGAATGTGGCCTGTTCCTGGAGAAATACCCCGGGCTGGACATGATCTCGATAGGGCCTACCCTCCGTGGTGTTCATTCACCCGACGAACGCCTGGAGATCGCTTCTGTGGTGAAATTCTGGGATTTTCTGCTTGAAATTCTCAGGCGCCTGCCTGTCACTGCCTAAAGGAAAAATTTTACAGGCCGATTCCAAAGCCCACCTGGAAGATGGGATTTTGGTAGATCGAATATGGGGATTCGTTCAGGTCCCAGAGTACCGTGAGGCTAAGGAAAGAACTCCCTCCAATCCACTGTGTATATCCTCCTCCCAGCAGGTAGCTGCTGACGCTGATACGGTTATTTTCAAGGAATGTATCGTAGGGATCATAATTCAGGAGTTCATATTCTGCATGGGCAAACAATCCTTGGAAGATGTAGTATCTGAGCCAGGTCCGTCCGCCGAAAATATGGGTTGAATATTTGTATTGGTAGTATTCCTCGTGGTAGTACTGGTAGATGATGCCCACGGCGGCATTCAGCCGGTCGGTGATCCGGTAGCCGACCAGGGGGGAGACATCGACGAGGGTGACGGTGCCAAACTGAACGCCCAGATTGCCTCCGACGAAAATGCGGTCTTTAAAGGCTGACCGGGTGTGGGGGATGGAATCCCGAGAGGTGTTCTGGGCGGCCAGCGGGGTTAACCGGCCTAAGAACAGCAGGGCAAGAAAAATAGTGATGTACAGGTGAAACTTTTTTGTTGTATTCATGTAAAACAGTTTCAATGAAGTAGCAAATGTAGGGGAAAATTGTGGCCGGGGTTTTAGAAATATTTTTAAATGTTTTTGTAAAAGTATTGGAATTAGTGTTACCTTTGCCATCCTTTTCCGCTAATAATTTTTGAAATTTTTCGAATATTTTTAAAAATATTTTGTAAATTCAAAAAAGAGGTTTAATTTTGCAGCCCTTTTCGCCCTGAATGGACAGGGGAAAGGTGGAAAAGAAAAAAATGTTCTTTGAAAGAATTGAAGATGAGCCTAGTAGCGGGTTTCCTATCCCTTAAAGAGATAGAAACAGTATGCCCTGAAAAATAAGATCAAACAATTTTTACAATGAAGAGTTTGATCCTGGCTCAGGATGAACGCTAGCGGCAGGCTTAATACATGCAAGTCGAACGGTAAGGTCTCTTCGGAGATACACGAGTGGCGCACGGGTGCGTAACGCGTATGCAACCTACCTTCAACCGGGGAATAGTCTCGAGAAATCGGGCATAATACCCCATAACATTCAGGAGACACCTGTTTTTTGAATCAAAGTTCCGGCGGTTAAAGATGGGCATGCGTGGCATTAGCTAGTTGGTAAGGTAACGGCTTACCAAGGCGATGATGCCTAGGGGTTCTGAGAGGATTTACCCCCACACTGGTACTGAGACACGGACCAGACTCCTACGGGAGGCAGCAGTAAGG
>DAOQWY010000044.1 GCA_035342335.1 Bacteroidales bacterium | reverse complement strand
GGAGGAGGACAATAACATGGGAAAATTCACACCTGGCAAATCCAAAAAATTACCAGCAATCAGTACGGCATCCCTGCCGGATATCATCTTCATGTTGCTCATATTTTTTATGGTGACCACAACCATCCGCGAAGCATCTGTCTTCCTGAAGGTTACCACTCCCACTGCTACCGAGGTTCAAAAACTCGAAAAGAAAGGATTGGTAAGCTATGTCTACGTCGGACCACCCATGAATGCTAAACTGGGTACCGAATCCAGAATACAGCTGAACGACCGGTTCGCTACGGTGGCCGATATCAGTGATTTTGTCATTGCCGAAAGGGAAGCACGCGATGAGGTTGACCGGCAGCTGATCACCACATCACTGAAGGTTGACAAAGCCACAAAAATGGGCATTGTTACCGATATCAAGCAGGAACTGAGACAGATCGGGGCTTTTAAAATCAATTACTCGGCGAAAAAGGAAGGTAAACAACGTTAGGCAAAACTTATTCCAGATCGCTTTCTAAAAAGGAGATGCTTTCCGGTAATCTCCTTTTTTTATTTTCACTTCGGAAGAACCACATCATCAAACCAGCGCTGAAAACCAGGGAGATGACGATCAACGATCCGCTCCCCGTGCTTCCAAATTCATCCAGGTTCGTTGTGATGGAGCCCTTGTTGTAAAAGTACATGATGAGTACACCAAGGCCATTGTTAATCAAATGAGTGATGATGGGTACCCAGAGGCTGCCACTCCAGATGAATAGATATCCCAGCACCACACCCAGGATCATCCGGGGTAAAAAACCATAGAACTGCAGATGCAGGGCACTGAAAGCAATCGCTGAGATCCATACTGCCAAATGCTTGTTATGCATCCATTCATACAGCAACCGTACACCAATCCCCCTGAAAACAAGCTCCTCCCCGACAGCCGCCAGGATGCCGATCATAAACAAATTAACAATCAGCCCTTTGGCAGTTGTGTCGCTTAAAAAGGCATCCATAAGCTGAGTGGCCTGCTCCTCCGACCTGCGCATCCAGTCTTCCACACCTGCTAAAAATCCCGGTAAATGAAGCTCTTCATTCACCCCCATCAGCCAGTTGATGAATGGCAACAGGGCAAGGAAAGCTACGACCGCCAGCGCCATCGCGGAAATTCGCGGGGCGGCATCCAGCTTAAGATAGGCGCAGATGTTCCTGCTTGCCAGGAATGCAAAGATCAATGCAGGAAAAACAAAGGTGCCGAACTGGCTGACGATCTGAATGTATTTCTGAAGATTCAGGTTCGAAAGAACACCGTTCCCGGTCATATCCATCAGTTCGGTCATGATGCCCGGTCCGTAAAAAATCCAGACAAGTGCAATCCCGGCGATCAGTGTGAACAACAGGGTGGCGACCACGATCAACCCAAAGAAAATAATTTTCGTAAAGGGTGTAAAATTCCGTAAAAAAGTCTCCCGCATCATGACCGAGGAATTGAGGGGGTAAAAGTAGTAATTTTGTAGTGATGAGGCACAGAGGTACAAAGGCACAGAGGCACAAAGGCACAGAGGCACAAAGGCACAGAGGCACAAAGGCACAAAGTTGATTCATTCGCTAGAATCACTTCTGCTGACTGCCTACTGGCTACCGGCTACCTGCAGACCTGAAGACCTGTAGACCTGTAGACCTGCAGACCTGCAGACCCGCAGACCTGTAGACCTGCAGACCTGCAGACCCGTAGACCCACAGACCCACAGACCCACAGACCTAAAAAAACCTGAAATAATGCAAATCAGCAACATACGATTCGAATCCTTCCCCGTCATCCTGGCGCCGATGGAGGACATCACCGATCTTTCGTTCAGGCTGGTGTGCAAGGAACTTGGGGCGGATCTGATGTACACGGAGTTCATTGCTTCGGAGGGATTGATCCGCAACGCCGGGAAAAGCAGGGCGAAATTGCACTTTCTTCCGCAGGAACGCCCGATAGGGATCCAGATCTTTGGTCACGATACCGAATCAATGGTACGGGCCGCACAGATTGCAGAAGAATCGGAGCCTGATCTGATCGATATCAACTTTGGCTGCCCGGTACGTAAGGTGGTCAGCAAAGGAGGAGGAGCTGCCTTACTGACGGACCTTCCCAAAATGGTCAAAATGACCAAAGCCGTGGTGCAAGCCACTCATCTGCCTGTCACCGTAAAAACACGACTGGGCTGGGATAAAGGCAGTCAGAACATCCTGGAAGTTGCCCAGCGGCTGCAGGATGAGGGGATTCAGGCCATCACCATCCACGGCCGCACACGCGATCAGCTGTATGGCGGAAAAGCTGACTGGACGTTGATCGGAAAGGTGAAAAACCATCCCTCCATCCGGATCCCGGTGATTGGCAACGGTGATGTGGTCAACCCACAGAGTGCCCGTGAAATGAAAGAAAGATATGGTGTTGACGGGATCATGATCGGGCGCGCCACCATCGGCAATCCCTGGATATTTAAAAGAGTGAAGCACTACCTGACAACCGGGGAGCTGCTACCGGAACCTTCTTTAGCAGAACGGATTGAAATGGTAAAAAAACAGCTTGCCTATGCCATCGATTTAAAGGGAGAGCGAACAGCCCTGTTGGAGATGCGAAAATTTTATTCAGGATATTTCAAAGGTGTTCCGAATTTTAAGAAGTATAAAATGAGGATGCTTCTTGCTGCTTCCCGGAGTGAAGTTGTTGGGATATTTGATGAAATCGCCGTATGATCTCGTTTCCTTAAAAAGGGATCACCCTCCCCCGTGAGGGTGTATTAAGAGTTATTTTTCACCGCTAAGTCGCGAAGACGCTGAGAAATAGAATGTTGATTTTGAGGACTTTGCGTCTTGGCGTCTTTGCGGTTTACAATAAACCAACTACTTTTGATACAACCTCTGCAGGGGTGGGTTACATTAAAGAATCAGGAGATTGTAAGTATCTTTTCGCAGATCAGAGCGGCCGAACAGGCTGAATAGCGCTTGCGCAGCTTATCAACTCCTTTGTAGCTGACCACCGGCAAGGTCCACTCCAGGACGGCAAGAAGGTAAGGCTCCAGGTCTTTTTCAAAAAGGGTTACCACATCAGCATAGTGTCTCAGCCGGCAGATCACCTGATACGCTTTATGCACATTGGGATCATCCCCATTGTAACGGAAAGAAGGCAACTGATCGAGGAAGTCGGGTTCGAGCAGTCCCTGTTCAAAATCCAACAGCAATGCAAGGTCCTTCTCCGAGTCGATCCGGTTCATCTCGATTTTCAGGATGGGTTCCAGACGCGCAAAATCGGCTACTGCATTCCCGATTCGTGTTTCCGAAAAATCAATGATGTAAACGTTTTCGATCTCATCGAGCAGGATGTTCTGCATGTTCAAATCGCGGTGCGTAATACATTTATACCACAGCTTTTTATAATCTTTCCGCTGTTCGAAGATAGTCTCCAGGAACCAGTAGGGATTGACGATCTTTCTCTTCAATTCAGGAAACCAGATATATTCCTCTTTTGAAGATATCCCGAATTCCTCTTCGGCATCGCGGCAAAGGTTCGGAAAGAACACCCTTCGCGGGTCATGATCCCGGTATGGGTAAATGACTTCGAGCCGGGGCTGGCCATACCAGGGTTTGAGGACATGCGTGAAGATCTTGTCGAACAGCGGTAAAAGTTCCTTAGCCGTCCGGTTCCTGTAATGGTTGGTCAGCCATTGGATGTTACTTTCGGGGCCGGTGATGCCGACAAAGCTTATGCATAATCCTTTCCATTCCTGAAAAACGGACGTTCCGAAGATGGAGGTGCTGTTGTTCAGGATGTATTTCTTGACGTATTCGTTATAGTTGGATTCTTCCCTGTCGATGATTTTCTTTCCGGCTATTTTCAGCACGGAAGGGAGTTGCCGGCGCCCCTGCCCGTCGAAACTGTCGGCAAAAAAAGTGGAAGCTGAAAAACCGCCGTGAATGGGTGTGAGGATCAACTTGCCACTGGTGCGGTAAAGATCCCGTGCGATGAACTCCCAGGCATCAGGGAAATGACCGTCATCCCTCTTTTCGATGCGCAGACGCCGGATGGAAGCAGGCGCAATATCCCCCGGCACATAGATCCAGGCACGGGCAAGGGTGATCCCCGGCGGATCCTCCACGGTGGACATGCGGTCAAGTTTATCCGGATCCACCTCCGGAAATGAACTGGGATGGCTGCTAAAGTCTTCCCCATAATGTCTGCTTCCACGGGCAGCAATGGCCAGGAAAGAAACATCATCACCCGCCCTGTTCCAGGACTTGGTCGAAAAATAATCCAGGATCTCAGGGTCTTCCCTGTCGGTCAGCGCTTTATGATGTATGGCTGCAATACCTGCCAGAATTGCACCTGAATTTTCCTTCCTGCCCTGGAAACCCTCTTTTTCATTGACCTCGCCTTCCAGAAGCATTCCGATCACTTCCGGAACCCGCTGGGTCGCCCTGGCGATAACCTGATAAAGGTCGCAGATCAGCTGGCTTAGCGTGACCTCTCCTTTTGCATGTATCAGGATCTCAGCGTCCGGTTCACCAGCAAAGCTCAGTGCATCCCACACGTGGATTCCGCAACCGTCGCGAGGATCCGTCAGCATGTAATCAAACGGCAGGTCCCTGGCAGCAGGACAAATGCCCGTAAACCGCCCGATCGTCAGGAAATGCCCGCGCTGAAGTTCTTCCGGCTGAGTTCCCTGGACAAAGGATCCCTGTCCGATTGCCAGGATGAATTCCCGGGAACTGGCCAGTATGGGGCGGTCATCCGCAACACCCCAGGTTGGGGTTTTGAATTTTTTATTCCAGATGAGCGCCTGGCTGGTGGCCGCTGAGGATAACCTGATCTGATATGTACAGATTTCTGTTTCAAAATGCAATCCCGGTTGACTGATTCTGTCAATCTGTGCATAGGTCTCAGGCAGATCACGGTGAATGTTCAGATAGCGCGACAGGCCGGAAATATCGAGGACCTGGCTGATGGCGTCAGAGATACCCGCAACATAAAGCGTTCCCTTTGACGGACGCATGGATTGCTCCAGTTTGAGGATGGAACGGATCCCGGCGCTGGAAAGGAAGGTCACGCGGCTGAAATCCAGAATGACATTCCTGTTCTCTATGGCCATTCCGGCAGTCTGCCCATCGAAATCAACCGCTCCAAGGGCGTTGAACTGGCCTTCGAGGGTTATGAGCGTACCCTGCTGTTGAAGCTGAATTTGGATGGAAAGCATAAGCCGGATCTTTTTTGACGATCAAATATAGGAATTTCAGGGATGAAAGAAGCATCCGGGAAAGGTCAACAGGGATTCTTTTTTTTATATTTGCTTTGATTTACATTCTTTTTCAATATGCTCAATGCTTTTTTCTGGGGATTCGTTGCCACAACATCCCTGATCATTGGTGGCTCCCTCGGGTCGAGAGTCCGGATCGGCCGGCGCACACTTGGTTTGATCATGGCGTTCGGAGCAGGCGTGCTCGTGATAGCGGTAACGTATGAACTCACCTACGAAGCTGTAACACTTGCCAAAGGCAGTGGCATGGCCATCCTGGGATTGCTTATCGGGGCGCTTACCTTTTTCTTCAGCGACCTGCTGATCAGCAAAATGGGTGCACGTGGCCGAAAAAAGATTGCAGGATCCCACGACTCAAACCTGGTCGTCCCGATCGTTCTGGGGACCATCCTGGATGGCATTCCTGAATCCATCGTCATCGGTATGGGACTGATAGGCGGAGGGAAAGTCAGCCTGGCCATGCTGGTGGCTGTTTTCATTTCCAACCTGCCGGAGGCAATCGCAGGGACCTCGGGTATGGTTGCCGGGGCCTGGAGCAGGACAAAAATCCAGCTTTTGTGGCTGATCATCGCCCTGGTGTGCTCACTGGCTTCCCTGGCCGGTTATGGTCTTTTCAGCAACGCTTCCCATCTTACAATCGCCTTCATCCAGGCATTTGCCGGAGGAGCCATCCTGGTGATGCTGGCCAACACGATGATACCGGAGGCCTTTGAACATGGAGGCAAGCTGGCAGGTATTTTCACGGTGCTCGGTTTTATCGGAGCGGTTTGTGTCGTCCTGCTTGAAAAATTGCCATCCCATTGAACATCGAAAATTGACAATCGTCAATTAATATTGTATATTTACATGTGTTTTTCTGTCCAGGCTATGGCTCATTTCCCCAAATACCCCGTATTGACTGTTTTATTGCTTTGTACGGCCATCACCAGCTTCTCACAAACACCATCCCTCAGGTTCAGGCATCTGACAACTAAACAGGGGCTACCTTCAAACAAGGTTTTGTCGATCATCAAGGACCACAACGGGTTCGTGTGGTTTGGAACCAGCAATGGGCTGGCTCGTTTTGACGGATACCAGATTAAAACATATCCAATAAAGGAAGATCCACATTCAGGATCAGGGAACCATGCGATCCAGGTACTTCTGGAAGATCGTGACGGAAACCTGTGGGTGGGAACTGCTCAGAACGGACTGCAACTTTTCGACCGGGTACATGAAACATTTACCGCTTTCTTGTCCGATCCCGAGGATCCCAACAGTCTGAGCAATAATACGGTCAATACGATCTATCAGGATCGGGAGGGGATGATGTGGATCGGAACGAACGGAGGACTCAACAAATATGACCCGACCAGCAGGCATTTCAGCTCCTTCCGGCCCGAAACCGTAAATCCCGGTCATCCCGGTGACAGGATCCTGGCACTGCTTGAGGATAACACCGGAACGTTCTGGGTTGGTTCAGCCGGGAACGTATACCGGTTTGACCGGCTGACAGAACGATTCACCTCCTTTGACCTTGGAACAGAGTTACCTCCCGATTACAGTCAGGTTTCCTGCTTTGCAGAGGATGCATTGGGTATGTTGTGGATGGGTACACACTGGGGGATGTTCAAATATAACAGAAGCACCAATGAAATGATACATTACCTGCCAGTGGGATTAAATGGATTTTTGCATGCGGATCCCGATCGAACCAAATTCATAAGCAATATCTATGTAAGATCGATCGTCGTGGCCGGAGAAAAAGATCATCCCGTAGTGTGGATCGCAACGCAGTGGGGATTGAACAGGTTTGATCCCAACTGTGAAAAATTTGAAGCCTACTTTGAAGATAAGCTTGATCCCCTGAGCATTTCAAATCATTTTCTGCTGAACCTCTGCCTGGATGAGTCCGGATTATTGTGGATCGGTACGATCTCTTCAGGAGTGGATATTTTGAATGTGAATGCCAGCCCCTTTCACCAGGTCATCATGTACTTGCCTGATGAGAATGTTCATTGCCAGCCTGCCTGCTTTCTTATGGACCATGATGAAAACCTGTGGATCGGCGGTATTGATATGGGCCTTTTTCAATACGACAGGGATTTTCAACTGGTGGGAAATTATTCCCGGTGGCAGTTCGGCATCGACACCTTTGACGAGAAGCAGCACAACCAGATCGTCTGTATCTGCGAAGGTAACGATCGTATCCTGTGGCTTGGTTTTAACGCCTGGGGGCTGGTTGCTTTCGACAGGGATAAAAAAACGTTCACCAAAGTGGAATTACCTTTTCCGGCAGGTATCCCGGAACCAACTATTATTGAAAATATTGTGGAAGATCAGGAGGGTGTATTATGGATCGGGACGAACACCGGACTTTATTTCAAGGACAGGAGGGATCCCGTATTGGACCGGGCGCATCCTGTAGAACACGATAAACTTCAAAAAGCAGAGATCCTGCGTATTGCGAAGGATTCAAAACACAATCTCTGGGTCAGCACCGGGGATGGCGGCCTGTACTGCCTTCAACCTGAAAACAGGGATCCCCTGGGTTTTACCAGCTGCCTGGATGATCGGTCCGGCCAGAATGGATTTTCCGGCTCCTGTGTCACTGCTATCTACGAAGACCTCAATGGAATCCTGTGGTTGGGATCAGATAAAGGGTTGAGCGTTTACAATTTCAATGACAGACAGTGTGTATCCGACACTGTGTTTAATAAAAAGTATACAGGAAAGATCATCAGAATCTTCGGTGATAGTCAAGGTCACTTATGGATTTTTCATGCCGACAGGGGATTGATCAGGTATCGGCCGGGAACCTGGGCTGAAAATGCAGTACGGTTTTTTGACATCAGGGATGGATTACCGTTCGACGGGTTCAATTCTACCTTTCACTTTGCAAATACATTTCATCAGAGTGAAGACGGGAGATTATTCTTAAGCAGTGACATTGGTTCGGACGATGGCTTTTTATGGTTTTACGCAGATAGTGTAAAAGACAACATGCTGACTCCGCGCATGGCTATCACAGACTTTAAGGTCGCTAACAATCCGTTTCCATTGGATAGCAGTGTGACCGTAAAAAGACATATTACGCTAACCCATAATGAGAATTTCTTCTCCTTCGAATTTGCCGCCCTGGATTACCTGATCCCTGAGAAAAACCAGTATGCGTTTTATCTGGAAGGGTTGGAAGACGAGTGGTACTATACCGGCAACCAGCGATCGGCCCATTATACCGGTGTTTCCCCGGGCCATTATACCTTCCGGGTGAAAGGATCGAACAACGACGGGTACTGGAACGAATCCGGCGTGTCGCTGGCCCTCACCATCCTTCCTCCTCCCTGGAGATCCTGGTGGGCATATACCCTTTACGGATTGTTGCTGGTTGGCGCAATCATTGCTTGGAGACAGTATGACCTGAAGCGGCAGCGGCTGAAGCATGCCCTTGAAATTGAGCATATTGAAGCCCAGAAGCTCAAAGAGCTCGACAGCATGAAAAGCCGGTTCTTTGCCAACATCAGCCACGAGTTCCGCACCCCCCTCACGCTGATCCTCGGTCCGTTGCAGAAGCTGTTCTCAAAAACAACGGATGAAGAATCAAAGCAGGACATCGCCATCATGCAGCGCCATGCCACCTGTTTGCAGAATCTGATCAACCAGCTGCTGGAACTCTCCCGGCTGGAATCCGGTAAAATGGAGCTGCAGTTAGAAGAAAGGGATGTCATCCCTTTGATCAAACGGTATGTCCAATCGTTTGAATCCTTAGCAAAGCTAAAAGGCATCCAGCTGGAGTTTTCCGCTCAAAGTGATGGCATCCCTGCCCTGGTCGATCCGGACAAGATCGAGAAGATCCTGTTCAATTTGCTGGGGAATGCGTTCAAGTGGACGGCGGATGGGGGACGGATTCTTGTTGAGGTCGGCAGGTTCACGGGTCTACAGGTCTACAGGTCTGCAGGTCCTCGTGAACGGGGAGTTCGTATGGAGGTACCCGAAGACCTGAAGGCCCGAAGACCTTCTGACAGCTTCGATATGGTGGAAATTTTGATTTCAGACACCGGAGCTGGAATACTCCCAGAGAAACTCCCCCGCATCTTCGACCGTTTCTACCAGGCAGGCGATTCATATACCAAAGACGGTGAAGGAACCGGTATCGGACTCGCTTTGACGAAAGAACTTGTGGAATTGCATGGGGGCACGATTACAGTGGAAAGCGTTGTGAATCAGGGGAGTACGTTCAGAGTCTTTTTACCCATTGGGAAACAAGTTGGCAGTTGGCAGTTGGCAGTTGGCAATAAAAAGAGAGTTGGCAATTGGCAGTTGGCAGTTGGCAATAAAAAGAGAGTTGGCAATGGGCAGTTGGCAGTTGGCAATAAAAAGAGAGTTGGCAATTGGCAGTTGGCAGTTGGCAATAAAAAGAGAGTTGGCAATGGGCAGTTGGCAGTTGGCAATAAAAAGATAGTTGGCAATGGGCAGTTGGCAGTTGGCAATAAAAAGATAGTTGGCAATGGGCAGTTGGCAGTTAGCAATGAAGACAGGGGAGTGTTCAGAAAAGTGTGTCACCTCTTTCCGGGATAAGCAACCCCAGC
>DAOQWY010000043.1 GCA_035342335.1 Bacteroidales bacterium | reverse complement strand
TTTGTGCCTTTGTGCCTTTGTGCCTTTGTGCCTCTGTGCCTCTCTACCCCCCCTACCCAAAAAACCTCCCCTCAAACCCCACCAGATAAACTGTTTCCGTAGCCCTGGTCACTGCTGTATACAGCCACTTAAGGTATTCAACATCCATCATCTCATCCCTGAGGTACCCCTGGTCCACAAATACCGTCTTCCATTGCCCTCCCTGCGTTTTATGACAGGTCAGCGCGTAAGCGTATTTAACCTGCAGCGCATTGTAATAGGGATCATTCCTGATTTTTTCGAGCCGTTTTTTCCTGTGCGGAACATCGGAGTAATCTTCCATGATGGCCTGGAAGATTTTCGCTCCTTCCTGATACGACAATGAAGCGGTTTCCACATAAAGGGTGTCCAGCAGGAGCTTCGTTTCAAATTCCTTCTGGTCAGGGTAATCGATCATCCGAACCACCACATCGGCGAACCGGTGAGCATACATCTCGTGTATATTTTTGATCCTGAGGACTTCAATGATGTCGCCGTTGGCGATGAATCCAGACTCGCTGTCCTGTGGCAACCAGAAATAATTATTCCTGACCACCATCAGTAATTCACCAGCCGTTAGTTCGCTGTCGAGATACAGGATTCTGCGCCGGATTTCCTGGTTGTAGATGTTTGCCCGCTTATTGGTCCTTGTAATGACCACGGTATCTGCCTGACCATCATTTGCGTAGGCATCCTGGATCAGCTCTTCCATCTCAACTGCATTCACGCGTTTGATATCGCTGAAATCACCGGGAAGGAAAAGAGGTGTTACAGGAGAATTCGATGCAATCTTCTTCCTGAGATGGGTGGCATTGGCCAAAATGCCTGAATCCCTGGATTGCCTCACAACTTCAGTCAGTTCATACAATTCGACCTTTTTTTGATACTTCTGTTCAAGGAATTCCGTATCCAGCGCCTGGCTGACCGGTTGACCCACCGGCGGCAGCTGGGCAATGTCACCCACAAGGATCAGACGGCAGTTTTCACCGTTACCGACATAAAAAAACAGGTCATCAAGAAGATTGCGATAGGCAAACAAGTTGGCTTCACCTGTCGTTTCAATATTTTGAATCATTGATGCCTCGTCGACAATGAAATAGGTATGGCGATGATGATTCTCCTGAAGAGTCAGGGCAAGGTTTCCGTCGGAGGTTGTCCGGGCGAAGTAGATTTTTCTGTGAATAGTAAATGCCTGATGGCTCGAATACCCGGCCAGCACTTTGGCCGCTCTTCCGGTTGGAGCAAGCAGCACGGATCGTCTTCCCAGAAGCGGGAGAATTTTCACCAGCGCGCTGACGATCGTTGTTTTACCCGTGCCGGCATACCCTTTCAGCATAAACAGGCTGTCATCCTTTTCACTGGATAAAAAATCCGCCAGCCGGCCGATGAGCATCCTTTGCCCCGTGGTAGGTTCATAAGGAAATTGTGACAGAAGAAAGTCGCTTATACGGGCAGGCTGCATCGGAGAATTATGAGAAATAGTGCGTATGAAGAATGAAATATGTAGAGTTCAATATAAGAAAATCAAAATGGATAACCGATGCCAAGATTCCATACAACATTGGACTTCATCGTCGGATTGAAAATCCACCTTTCTCCGGCAGGCATATAAGGATCCCTGATCTGGGTTGCAACGTCGAGCCTAATGATAAAGAAATCGAAATCAAAGCGAAATCCCAGGCCGGCATCGATCGCAATTTCCTTGTAAAAACGGTTGAAACTGAACTCACCGCCGGGGAACTGTTCGCTTTCCCTTAAAAGCCATATGTTGCCAAAATCCGAGAACACCGCACCCTTGAATATTTTATAAATGGGAAAACGGTATTCCACGTTACCCATCAGCTTGATATCCCCGGTCCGGTCAAAGTCGATCGTGTCAGTGGCATAACTGCCGGGTCCCAGACGCCTGAAAATCCATCCCCTCAGATCGTTGGACCCTCCTGCCGGAAAAGCACGTTCATAAGGCATTGCTTTTGAATTACCATAGGGTATACCAATGCCCGCGTAGCCTCTTAAGACCAGCGTATTTTCAGATAAGTTATAATGGTAAAACCGAAAATCAATTTCCTGTCGCAGGTACTGGGCATAGGGCATTTTAAAGATTGTGTACTTGCCATCCTCCGTTGGAGCACCGGTCGCTTGTTTGATCAGTTGGATCAGGTTGCCGCCCGTTTCCACCTGGTAATTCAGGTAAATGAAATCGATGTTCCGGTTCAGCTGCTGATTGCTGAAAATATAATTGTATCTGGAGGAAATGATAAAGTGATCCGAATATTGTTCCTTGAGCCAGGGATCATTGGTTTCGCGCACATATTTATAGAAATCGGATGAATCATCCGGAAAGATTTTCACGGAGGTCAGTCCCAGGGGAAAGATATCGTGATGCTTCTTCTGGTCGGGATCCCAGTTATAGCCAAAAGAGCCGTTGGTAAGGTGCCTGACATAATCCGGTTCGAGCTGGTAAAGATAGCTCAGGCTGAAACTGGTCCTCGGCCGGAAATATTTTGGGAACCTCGTCTGCGAAAACGGGATCAGGAACTTTGGGATATGAAGGCTTACTTCCACGCCGGCTTCCACCGTATTGAAAAACAGGAACTGCTTTTCGGCTTCCTTGGCCGACCGTTGCAGTTCAGTGGCTCCGCGGAGCCTGATGCGAAACAACTCGGCACCCCTGAACAAGTTTTTGTTCTGCACAACCAGGCTTCCCGCAATACCAGGATTTCCGGCTGAATTCGTTACATCCGTTTCAACCGAAAAACTATTGACAGGAGCATTCGTTATCATTATCCTTGTATCCAGAAATGCTTGATCAGGCGGCAGATTGATTGCGGGGTTTAAGGCTTCGGTAAATGAAATGTTGACAAGCCTGTTGATCGCCATGCGCGATAGCTGGCTATTGGTTTGCATGACATCTTTAAGCCGGTAAAATTTACCGGATTCGAAATAAACCGATTGGGCAAGGACAGGTGGTTTGATTTTAGAAAAACCCGGATAGACGAATAAATACCTGTCAACGGTATCCCTGTGTTTTCCCGCGAGCTGATAATACACCAGGGTATCCTGGTCAGTACTCAAAGGCCTCAATGGATCAAAATGTGGCTCGATGAAGACCTGGTTGATCCGGTATCGTTTATGGTTCGACTCCACCACCGAGTCGAGGGTACCCGGAAATATCCGGCGATTATTATCGACCAGCATCTCAATGTCCATCTGGTGGCTGTTCAAAGTGCTGTCGATCTGGTAGCGGATGAAATCCTTTGAAAAATAATAATAGCCACTGTTCCTCAACATCTCCGTGATACGGGAACGCTCATCATCCAGCGTATAAGCATTGTAGTTGAAACCTGCTTTTAGAAGGCTCTGTGGAAGGATATGGTCGACCAGGTTTGCAAGGGTGTCATCCCTGATCTGATAGCTTACATTCCTCAGCGTATAGGGTTTGCCGGCAGTGATGGTAAAGCGAACATTGGCCTTTTTCTTGCGAACAGAATCAACCCTTGTTTCAATAAGGGACTCGAAATATCCTATATTGTTAAGATACAGCTTCATATCCCTAGCGGAAGCATCAATTCTTCCCGGGTCAATGATGACAGGCTTTTCACCAAATTTTCTGCGAAACCAGTCTTTGTACTTTTTTTCTTCTCCTTTGTATGACTGCTTGTAAATCCAGGAATAGAGATTCAATCCCAGGAACTTCTTGTTCGGAGTTTGTTGAAGATATCCTGTCAGGGCTCCTGCTTCAATCTTACGGTCGTCAGTTTTTATAATGTTCTTCTTCAGCCTGACGCCTTCAAGGGTAAGGCGTGATGGACCACAGGAAGAAAGAAACAGAGCCAGCGAGACAAGGAACAGGATCGTATGTCGGTTTGAAATTTTCAATCAGGTCGTTATGTTGCAGCAGCACAAAAAGCAAATTTATAGCATTCCCCTGTCTTCTCTGGTTCAAACGAAGGATAAATTTTTCAGGAACATCAGCAAATTTCAAAATCATCGGATGACCTTATGCAGGAAATGAATAATTTCACACAAAATTTAGATCACTCATCCAGGTTTTTCTTCCTGCCAATCTGAAAGAATACCGGCCAAAACAATGAGATGACAACTGTTTCACTTAAGAAATGAATAAGAGGTGCCATGAGAAAAGTACTGGAAGATATCGCAGCGATCGCCCTTGTTCTCGAAGAAAGAGGCTGGGCTGAGGGCAAGGCAGGCAATGTTTCCGTTAATGTCACCGGAAGCCCGGGTACAGAACCTGAAAAACCGCTGTCTTCATTTGTCGCCTACCCCTTGCCGGGAGCTTACAAAGCCCTTGCCGGGCACGATTTCCTGATCAGCAGTGCCACTACCCGTATGCGTAATCTCGCCAGGCAGCCGCTCATGAACCTTTTGCTGATCAGAATATCGGATGACGGTGCATCCTATATTCACCTTCCCATCCGACAGGAGATTGACACTTCCTTAAGACCCACTTCTGAATTCTGCACGCATCTGGCCATTCATGAATCCCTGATATCCGCCGGAAGGCAGGAACAAGCCATCCTGCATACCCATGTCAATGAACTGATTGCGCTCACCCTGGACCAGAAGATCAACAGTGAAACCGTTCTGAACCAGGTCCTTGGATCCGCTCTCCTGGAAATGAACACGTTGCTTCCCAGAGGGGTTGGGCTTGTCCCCTATCTGCAACCCGGATCCTGCGAGATTGCCAGGGCCACGGTCGCATCACTGCAACAGCACGACCTGATCCTTTGGTCCAAGCACGGGGTGATCACGATTGGAGCCGACACGTTTGACTGCCTTGATAAGATTGAGATCGTGACAAAAGCAGCGAAGATCTATTTCCTGGCCAGGCCCCTCTGAAAGGACTCCGGGATTCGTTTAAGTGAGCTTATCGGTTTACTGAAGTATTCAGGCAGTCAAAGAAAGTACCGGTGAAATTAAATTATTTTAATTACACAACTGTTTTTTATAACTTTGTACTGGTCCGCGATTGGACGGAAGAAATGATACTAACCTAAAATATACGACATGGCCATATTAAAAGTCATTGAAGTGCTGGCATCCTCGAAAGAAAGCTGGGAAGATGCGACAAAGCAGGCGGTAAAAATAGCCGCACAGACGGTCAAGGAAATCCGTTCGGTCTACATCCAGGAGATGAGCGTGGTGGTCAAAAACAATGAGGTCGCCGAGTACCGGGTGAATGCCAAGATCACCTTCGAGGTGATTACGCTATAGATAATCGTTAACCGCCTTGAATGGACTGTTTCTGGTGAGCCAGGCAGTCTTCCTGTTCGTGTACCACTGATGAAGTAATTTCGGTGGGTGGGTTTGCATTGGATTTTTTTCACATCAAACTTTCCCTGCCAAATTAATCCATCCATTGGTACAACATTGCGGAAAATGTATAATTTTGCAGCCCAATTCTCAACACCTGCACACCCAAACGCACTTCCGGGAGTTTAGCTCAGTCGGTTCAGAGCGTCTGCCTTACAAGCAGAAGGTCAGTGGTTCGAATCCACTAACTCCCACGAAACGATGAAGGGGCTGCCGAGCAACCGGCGACAGCCCCTTCATCGTTTGAGCGTTTCACCTTCATTGCATTCTTTTATTTGCCGGGTATGCTCTTATCTGGCGGATGATTCCCTCTGATAGCTTCAAACCGGATCGTTTCAGCCCTATGGCAGAATATCATGATAAATGAACCTGTCCACTTTGTCCCTCACCTCAAAATTACCGATTGGGAAATGCTGGCACATCACCACATAGATCATCTGCAGGGGAGGATCAACCATGCAGGATGTATTGAAAATGCCACTCCAGCTGAACGAGCCGGCAGAGGATCCTTTCATCCCTTCAATGGGCTGGGTCTGGACGTAAAAGCCAAAGCCATACGAAATACCGGGAGCAAAAAATTCCATGTCTCCCAACTGATGGGTGGTTATCATCTCAACCGTTTCGGATTTCAGAATGCGAACGCCATCAAGCTCACCCTGGTTGAGCAACATCTGTAAAAAACGCCAATAATCAAAGGCGGTCGAATACAGTCCCGCTCCACCGGAAAAATAGGTCAGCGGTCCATCAGGATTTAACACGGGTGTAAAGGTTAATCCCTGGAAATTTTGGTCCTCGGGTGCATATTTGTAAAGGGAAACGTCAGTCTGCGGGTGATAGAGTGAGGCAATCCTTTCCGCTTTTTCGGCGGGAACGAAAAAATAGGTGTCGTGCATCCCCAGTGGTTCGCAGATACGTTGGGACAGAAATGTTTCAAAGGTTTGCCCTGCAAGGAGTTCCACCAGGTAGCCCACTACATCGGCATTCATCCCCAGGTGCCAGCGTTCGCCCGGATTAAAATACAGCGGAAGTCCGGCAAGTTTTTTAACCATATCGCCAATGGTACCCTGTGTCTGGATCAAGCCATTGGACATCCCCGCCTTACGGTAAAGATCGGAGATAAAGGGCTGGTTATAAAAATCATAGGTCAATCCCGACGTCTGGTTCAACAAATGCCGGATGGTGATCTCCTGAGTTGCCGGTTCCAGGGTATAGGATGAGGGTACCCCGCCTGCATCAACCTCCGTCGACAGTTTCATCACCATTGGATCGGAAAACTCCGGAATATATTTCGAAACCGGGTCGTCCATCGAAAACCTGCCCTCATCGTACAGGATCATTAAAGCAACAGTGGTAACGGGTATGGTCATAAAAGTCTGCCTGAAAATATCATTGTTCTGCATCGGCTCCTGAGCTTCCTTATCCCTGTAACCAAATGAATTCCAGTAAACGATCTCACCTTGCTTTGCAACAAGCATCACACCACCCGGAATGTCATTGTTCCGGACAGAAAAATCAAAAACACTGTCGATGCTCCGGAGGTTTATCTTGTTTTTAAAGCTTTCATTCTTTCCGGCAGTTGTGACCGGCTTTTGTTTGCAGGCCGGCAAAAGGGAAACCAGGATCACAGTGGCCAGAGCAAGTCCGGAGTAGCTCACAGTTTTCATAAATGGATGGCTTTGCTTTTCTGTTGGTTTTGATCGCATAGACCTCAAATACAGCATTGGATTTTCGAATCGGCTGCAAAATTATTATTTTTGCTCCAACAATGCCATTTTACTAAAACTTCGTACTTTTGCCCCCAAACTCACACCCACACTGACACGCACACCCGCCTCGGGGTATTAGCTCAGCCGGTTCAGAGCGCATGTTTCACAGACATGAAGTCACAGGTTCGATCCCTGTATACCCCACCCCCTGAAACCCTGAAATACTAAAGATTTCAGGGTTTTTTATTTTCTAAAAACATATGCAGTTTACCTGCGGTTTAAATATGGTTTAAAGTTTTTATTGAAATTTCGAAACTGATTTTAAACCAAACGTTGGTTTAAAGAAAGTAATTTTTTGCGATCGGTACCACTTTCCGGTACTTTTCGCAAAATTTTCCTCTCATAAATAATTTTAATGTACTTTTTATTCTTCTGCTAAAGGTAATATTATCTAAAGTATGACTCTTTTTCTGCTCCCCGGCCGCAGGGCCGCATAAATTTCTTTTACTTTTTTGTGACCAAAAAAGTAAACAAAAAAGTCTTTTTCAGGGCGAGGTTCTCCCGACACCTGGCGGTGTCGGGACCGGGCAGCTCACCCTGCCAAATCCCCGTCGCATGGCTCCGGGTATTTGGTACCACCAGGGCTTCGCTGCCCTGAACTGCGCCCTGAAGTTTAATACACTGTAGGTGCGACATATTATGAAATCAATTTACCGGCAATAAAATACATTTACTGCCGTATTATAGTGTGCCGTTATTCAATCAGTCCTAATTGTCTATACCTTGAGTCAAGAACCTCATTATAGGCAGTTTTCATGTCATCAGACAGGAATGAACGATCAATCCATCTAAATGCACTTGGCTTGTATTTGATCATCCTTCGAAATGCTCCTTTGATCTGTTTTCCCGTAAGCTCCAAATCCTCGCCTAATTGTTCGAAGTGTTCTCGTTTCAACTTCTTTTTTTTCCCAACCAATGTCAGAGCAAGTTCCTCCTTATCTTCCGGCAATACGATTGCAACATTTAATAAATCATAAGCAGGTGCCAGTACCCAACCTGAAGGACTTTCAATCATCGAAAAGTTCTTCAGATGCATATCATTGTTACCTGTGAGAAAGGAGAAAAGAACTAATTCAAAGTAGAATACCTTATCAAGTAATGTGTTGCTGGAATAAATACCGATAGCTTTCCCAACTTTCTCCATGGAACTTTTATACTTATCAAACGCTTCAGTGATTTGAAACATATCGATCATATGGATCTTCTCACCAGTTTCTGTTCGGTCGACTCGCTTTGTGATATAGCATAGCTCGCCGGAAGACAATCGGATTAAGGATGAAGGTACTACTCTGATTCCGAAGCTTTCAGCAATACGCATGGTCACATGTTCGTTTTGGGGCATTTCGGGATATTGGTCAGATGGAGGTTTGAAAATATAGAGTCCTCCTAATGCACCAACTATTGTCAACCGTGTATCAGCAGTTTCTTTGGTTTTCCTGACTAATGATAATGATAATTTTGGTTGAACTCCAGGTACAGCTACGCTGCGTTCTACGACATTCTTTGCCAATTCATCCATTTCACTCAGAGAATATCCCAATTCCGGAGGTGTCGATGATCCAAAGAATTCCAATGAACAATTTTCATGGAAGTCACGCCCTTCTTCAACGGACTCATAACAATACAAACATCTATTCGCCATCTCCTTCTGTTTTAGGTTTAATGCTCACAGCTCCGATACAATCCTGACAACACGCCAGTAATAATCCCATCCGGTCGTTTTTATTGATCTTCCAGTGTGCGGAAGCAATATCCAGCAACCATCCTTCAGGGATCAGTCCTTCAAAAAATGGGTGGAGTCTTTTGTCAATGTATGGTCGATTTGCAACCGGCATTGTAAATGTGATGAATTCATCCGGATAATCTTTCACGTAGTGATCATCATATTGAAATACGTATTCACCATCGTTTGTTTCAGTAATCACACCTGCAAAATGGTCTTTATAAAACACCTTTCCTTGTCTCATTTCTTAAGATCTTTACTGTTTACTGGCGCTAACTCATGTCCGAACATGCGAAGAACCAGATTTACCTTATCCATATTCAGGTTTGTTTTTCCTTGTTCTATTTTACGTATTACTGTTAGTGCAACACCCGCACGTTCAGCGAATTCTCCCTGAGTAAGATTTACTTCTCTTCTACGTTCTTTGACAAATTCTGCTAACTGTTTCATTATATGTTTTTGAATATAATAATGCGCAAATATACTAAATTATATGCAATTAAATATAGTTGAATGAAAATTTAAGAAAATATATGCATTAGCATATAGGAGTAAATTAAGATTTACAAGGAAATATGCTATCAGCATTATTTCGCCGATCCTTTGGTAAATCTACCTCTCCTTTCACCTCAATTTCTACCTCTGCAATTCCCGCCTTTCGGCGGGACAGGCGGTAATGGATGTTCGATCTGCTCCCCGGCCGCATGGCGGCACTTTAATTCTTTTACTTTTTTGAGACCAAAAAAGTAACAAAAAAGTCTTTTTCAGGGCGAGGTTCTCCCGACACCTGGCGGTGTCGGGACCGGGCAGCTCACCCTGCCAAATCCCCGTCGCATGGCTCCGGGTATTTGGTACCACCAGGGCTTCGCTGCCCTGAACTGCGCCCTGAAGTTAAATACAAAATGTTTCTAGAAGCATGGAAGGGTCTATTCCATCCCACTGGCCAAGTCCCGTAGGGACGATATATTGGTAGCAAAGGGAACCGACAAAAATTACAGAATCCCGTTAGGGATGACATTAAAACAATCATCATCGAATTGATATATAATGATTTGGTAATCAGATTTGTGAACAAAAAAAGGTGCGGCCCGAAGGCCGCACCACGAAAGGGCGAGGTGTCAGGACTGTTTCTGATCTGCCACCTGGGCATTGGAGTACAGGTAACGGACCGAAAAGTAGGAATAGGACTTTCCGTATTCGTCCGTTCTTTCGACCGGGCGACCCCAGACCAGAAAAGGTCTTGAGTTTTTCTTTACGACCTTTCCGGCCTTTTGCCAGCCTTCATACGAGTTGAAGGTTTCCGCCCTGAACCAAACCGGTACCACTTCCTGAAATAAAATGCTGCCACCAA
>DAOQWY010000042.1 GCA_035342335.1 Bacteroidales bacterium | reverse complement strand
AACCGGAATTCGGCCTGATGTATGAAATGTCGCCCGGTACCGCTTTCAAGCTGGGACTGAAATACTATACCGGATTCAAGTCAGGTGAGCTGGATACCCAGGGATATCTTACCGTCAGTGTGGGCCTGGCATTTAGTTTTTAATGTACCCCACCCCTGCACGAGGTTGTGTCAAAAGTCATTTTACACCGCAAAGTCGTGAAGTCGCTAAGAATAAGAATATTGATTATGAGGACTTTGCGTCTTTGCATCTTTGCGGTTTTCATTATAATAATCCCTTTTGACACAACCTCGTAAATGGGTAAATTCCCCGGGGCAATCGCTATTGCGCAAAGATTTTGTCTTTAATCATTCCGCTGATGAGAACCTCACTGAATTTCTGCGCTTCAGTTTCCAGGCTGGATTCCAGCTTTGTGCTCATCTGCCCCGTCCAGATCAACTGCTCAGATACAATATCGTAAAGATTGGATTCTGTAAAATAGGTGGAGGATTCAACATAATAACCGGGGTCAGAAATGGTATTGAAGGCATAACCATAATAGGAATAATAGGGATACGCATATACCGGGTACATTCCGGGATTCACCGCTACACCTACTGACACACCGCTTCCGGGAACATACCTCTGTTCTTTCACCGCATCAAAAAGGGTGATGATCAGCAGTGCATCCATTTTCTGCGAGATCACACGCTGCTGAAGCATCTCTTTGATTTTATCCCCTTCAATCCCGTGCTTTTTCATCAGTTCAAGGTTATTGGCAAAGGGCCAGACGTCCCAGGTATAGTTGGCAGGATATCCTTTTGAACGGAGCATTTCCGTAACAGCGTTTTCAATGTTGATACGGGCATCGTTCGATTTTAGTACGGCGAGAACACCAATATTAGTGTATTTTTTCGGTGCATCATCGCTCACTTTTTCGGAATACGTCAGAGAACTCGTCGTGGAACATGCCGTAAGGATGATCCCTGAAATGAGAATTGAAAAAAGGTATTTCATGGTGATGATGGAATTAGGTTGCCAAAGATAGACCAAATTCACTATGGTCATACATCATGGCCTCCGCGATTCGGCAAAATCCAATTATTTGAGAGGAGAGAGGAGAAAGGAGAGAGGAGAGATGAGAAATAATTTCTCCAATCTCCAATCTCCAATCTCCTTTCTCCTTTCAAGCCTAATAACGGGTTAGCATTGAATTCCCTGCGACTGAAATTATGATCCTGGTTTGTTTGAAAGTTCACTGAAAAGAACGAACTTTGAAATGCAAAGGTGTAAATTTCAATGAAAGACGAATATCGGGGCAAAAAGTCTGTGTGGCATCGGATGATCAGGATCTCACTCCGGATAATCGTTGCTGTTATGTCTGTTTTGCTCGCCCTCTCTCTTGTGTTGAATATTCCCGCGGTTCAGACTTTCATTGTTTCAAAGGTCACTCATTCGGTCCGGAAGAAAACCGGCACCGAAATCAGCATAGGATCCATAAAAATTGCCTTTCCCAAAACCGTTGACATCAACGATATTTATTTTCAGGACCAAAATGCCGACACATTGCTTTACCTGCATTCCCTGCACGTGAATATGGATCTTTTAAGGCTTTTGCATAAGAAGGTTATTGTGAACAGCCTGCAACTTGAAAATCTTGTCACCCATATCTACAGAGAAAATCAGGCAAAAACCTATAATTTCCAGTTCGTCGTGGATGCGGTTTCAGCGAAACCAGCTGAACTATCAGATACAACACATAATCCGGAATCGCCATGGTCGGTTATCGTGAGGCATGTTGAGCTGAGAAATATTCATGCAACTTTTTCCGATGAACCGGCTGGTATTGATTCCAGGCTTGACCTGGGTGATTTTAAAGTGACTGTGAAAAATTTCGAACCGGATCAAAAACTGGCTGACATCAATGAAATCTTAGTTAAAAGAGCCTCAATAGAGTTAACACTGGCACCACCTGGAGGGGGTACTCAATCCGGGATTACTGCGGATAGTACTACCAGGGCTGTTAACAACCCTGAAATCCGTAATAAAGCAGGCATTTTCCCTGACTGGGGTATTACAGCTGATCAGTTAACGATTGCAAATACCAACATCCGCTTCAATGGCATGACTTCTCCCGAATTGCCTGAAGGCATTGATGATCAGGCTCTTAATATAATCAACCTGAATGCTGGGATTCACAATATCCACATTGATTCGGTTGGTTACCGTGCGGAAATTAAAAATATGCAATTAACCGAAAGCAGAGGACTTGACCTGAAAAGACTGGCTGTGGATGCGAAATTTACAGGCCGGCAAATGGAATTCAGGAATTTACAAGTCGAAACGTCGACAAGCAAAATTTCGGCAGATGCAAGGGTGACTTATGCTGGGTTGAATGACTTACTGACCGATCCCGGAAATTGTAATGTCATGCTGGATTTAAAAAATGGCATTTTGGGTGCAGACGATGTATTTTTATTTGCCCCTGCTTTAGCTTCCGACAGCATTTTCTGCAAATTTAAAAACTCGGATCTCTTCATTTCGGTAAAAGCGGAAGGTAAAATTAATGATCTGAATCTTGAAAATCTTGAGATTACGCTATTACGGGAGACCGCTTTAAAATCACATGCCAGGCTCACAGGCCTTCCCGATATGACAAAACTTGGATTCGATATCACCATCGACCGTTTCTCTACTACCCTGACGAATGTTTATCAGTTTGTCGATCCCGCTGTCACCGCCGGACTGAATTTACCGGAATCCTTTGACATTAGGGGAAATGTCAAAGGGAACACCGGTTCTATCCATGCAGCGATTCAGGTGATTACATCCTTCGGCAATATTGATGCAGAAGCGTTTTACCAAAACCGTGGTCCTTCTGTCCAGGATACTTTCCAGGTGGATTTTACAGCGAAAGATATTCTGGTGGGAGTCATCGTTGCCGATACGCTGTTGGGAGAAACCAGTTTCTCAGGCAAAGCCGGCGGCTCCGGCTTAATCGTTGGCCCGCTTTCCGGAACAGCCACTTTAGACATTCAGGCGGCTCAATACAATGCCTATACATACAATAACATCCAGATCAACAGCCGTATAGATGGTAACGCGTTTTCAATAAGCGCCAGTTCCCGCGATCCCAACCTGGACTTCGAACTCAGCGCTGATGGGGATCTAAGTGGGGTAAAACAAAAATATTCAGCCCGGCTGGACCTATCGATGCTGAATTTGCGGGCCCTTAATTTAATGCAGGCGGATTTCGCCCTCACCACAAATTTAACGGCAGAGCTCGGTTATTCAGGATTAAATGATTCGGAGGCAAGCCTTGCGATGGTGAATACTACGTTTCTTGTCGGCCAGAAATCCATTCCTGTTGATTTGCTGAATATAAACGCCATCTCGGCACCGGATAGTTTACATATTCAGTTCTCTACGGACTTAGCGGATGGTATGATCAATGGGAACATCAATCCTGAGAATTTTAGGGGAATCCTGCAATCAGCTTATCGAAAATATTTTGGGTTGTCTGACACCAACCGGATACGACCAGGAAAACACCTTGCCTTTAGCGTGAATATGCATATCCCGGATGATATCATGGGCCTGGTAATGCCGGGACTTAATTCACTCGAAATCAATAAACTGGAAGGGGCTTACGTGAGTGACGGTAACGAATTGTCGTTTGAGATGCAATTACCTTCAGCCATTTATTCAAATGTGCGCCTTGACTCACTCAGCATGATTGTCAGCGGGAAAAGCGAAAGTTTATCGCTGGATTTTCGTGCCGGCAAAGTCTCCTATGAGAACCTGCAAATCGAAAAACTTCGGGTTCTGGAGCAGGTAGAAAAGGGGAAAATTCTATCAGAGATCAGAATAAGCGATTCTATTGGAAAACCGAAATATTTGTTTGCCAACGAAATTGAACTTGGAGATGACCTTTTCAGAATACGGTTTTTACCTGAAGGGCTTATCCTTGATAGCCAGGCCTGGAACGTGGACCTTGTTTTCATTGTCAATCAGGAGGATAAGAAAATGGATATTGATGCCTCACTTGAAAATGAGCAGAACAAGATCATTGTGAAAGGGGATATCAGGAATTTATCGGAAAACCCCACGTTTAATATGAATGTTTTCCTTGACATTGATGACCTGAGCCGTCTGGAGAAGTATACTTTTAATGCCCTCTCGGATATGAGCGGAAAAATTAATGGGGAAATATCACTGAAAGGGACCACCGAAAAACCTGAACTAAACGGCTTTATCGGTTTTGAAGAAACTGCATTTAACATCAACAGCCTGAATTTCCTTGCCAGGATCAGTCACCAGAGGATAAATTTAAATGAGAAGGGCATTCAGTTCAACGATTTTGTGATTGAAGATGTGCAGGCTAAGAAACTCACTGTCAATGGCGATATTTTTATCAGTAACTTCAGGGATTTTGAGTTCGATCTGAACCTTGTCACCCGCGATTTTCAGCCTATAAACAGTACTGCCTCTGATAACCCTGTGTTTTTCGGTAAGCTCTCACTCAATAGCGATATCAAACTCAAGGGTGAGTTCAAAAGCCCCAAAATACAGGCAGATATTAAGATCGACAGCACCACCAACCTCACGTATGCTTTACCCGGAAGCGAGCTAAAGCTGGTTTCTTCTGAAGGCATCGTTTATTTTCTGAATCCTTCCCAAACTCACGACACGCTTCCCGGGGTCATGCAAGGTGATTATCTATCCGACTCCATCATTCCACGCTTTAGTGGCATAAACCTTTCGTTGAACCTTGAAATTGATCCTGCAGCCAAATTTACGCTTGATGTCGATCCAAATTCAGGTGACCATCTGACCATTAGCGGAAGTTCAAAACTGCATATTTCAGTTGACACGACCGGCAAGCAATCTATCACGGGAACCTATGAGGTTAAATCCGGTTTTTACACATTATCGTTTTATGATCTTGTCAAAAAGAATTTTACCATCAAGCCGGGAAGCACTGTATCCTGGTCAGGCAGACCCATGGATGCCGATTTAAATATTACCGCCCAATATGTAGTCACGACTCAGTCGGTTGCCCTGATGGCCAATGAAACCTCCTCGATCGGCGAAACAGAAAAAAGCATGTTTCAGAAAAGCCTTCCATACGAGGTGAGTCTCAATATCCGTGGCTTACTGGTGCAGCCCGAAATCAGCTTTAATATCACACTGCCCGAAAAATACCTTATGGAAAATCCGCTCATTGCCGCTAAACTTGCACAGCTGAATACCCAAGAAATGGCGTCTGAGCTGAACAAGCAGGTTTTTGCCCTGCTGGTGGCAGGTACTTTTATAGCGGATGACCCGATGGCATCCACCGGGAGTTCAACATCCAACATAGCAACTACCGCTGCACGCAACAGCGTCAACGGAATTCTCGCCGACCAGATGAATAAAGTTACGAACAAGTATGTCCATATGGTAGATTTAAACTTTGGTTTGACCACCTATGATGATGGCTCCGGAGGTGCAAGTGATCCCAGTACCGAACTGGATATCAGGGTTTCCAAACAACTGTTTAACGACCGGGTAACCGTAACGGCCCAGGGTTCGTTCGATCTGGATGCCAATAAGAATTCCGGTACTTCATCATCAGAGCATAACTCAGATGAATTTACGATCACTTACGATCTTACTAAGAATGCAGTATATAAACTTAAAGCTTATTACGAAACCGGCTATGATTTTTTTGAAGGTGATATTACCTATAGCGGCATTGCGGTGACTTTCGAGAAGGAATTCGATAGTTTGAAGAAACGGGACACGAAGCAGAAGAATGCAACAAAAAAGAATAAAAAATAATATTCTGCTGTTGTCAACGACACTTTTCCTGGCACTCCTTACGGGCTGCACAGGGCTCCGGAACGTTACGGATGGCAGTCATTTATATACCGGCTATAAGCTGGATACCGATTCCGTGCAGTTTCTTTCAGATCGTTCTGAAACAAGGTCTGAACTGAAGAATCTTTTCAACATAAAGCCCAACACCAAATTACTGTGGATGCGACCTCTTCTGAGTTTACATCACACGGTAAGGGAACCAAAAAAGAAGAATAATTTTCGGTACTGGCTGAAATACAAGCTGGGAGAGCCTCCAACCCTGATAGAAGATATCAATCTGCAGGACATTGGCATTGCCATCGAAAACAGGTTACAGAACAGAGGGAATTTTAATGCCAGGGCTGACTTTGAAATGATCAGCAAGCGTAAAACAGCAAAAGTGAACTATTTCATTTCGCCCGGAAAGCCCTACACGTTGAGGTCGATCCATTACCCTGAAGGAAGCCCCGGAATTTCAGGTGATATTCATAAGCTCCGGCCAGAATCAATACTGAAAGAGGGGCAACCGTATGATCTGAAAAATTTTGACAGCGAGCGAAGCCGCATTGAAAAGATCCTGAAAGATAAGGGATATTTTAATTTCAATGCGGATTACCTGCTTTTTACTGCAGATACCACCGCAGGAAACCGGCAGATGGATACGTGGTTGAATTTTAAACCTGAAATGCCTGCTGAAGCATCTACAGTGTTCAGTTTTAATGATATCTATGTCTTTGATGATTATTCGCTTCAGGATTATCGACCCGACACTATGCGGGTAGGCAACTACTTTTATGCGTCGGAAACACACAGGTTCCGTCCTCAATCCATTCTTAACTTTGTTTTTTTTGAGAAAGACAGCATTTACTCACGAGCCGATCATTATTATACACTCAGACGCCTGATGGGTGTCGGGGCTTTTAAATATGCATCTGCAAGGTTTGTACCCGATGAATCCCTTCCGGGAAAATTGAATGTGAATGTTTTACTGACCCCTGTCAGGAAAATTTCCCTGAGCACTGAAATGAGTGCTTCCGTTAAATCCGACAACTATGCGGGCCCCGGTCTTAACCTGAATTTCAAGGACCATAATCTATTTGGTGGCGCCGAACTATTGTCGCTGACTTTTGCCGGTTATTTTGATGTCCAGTTCGGAGGTGACTCAAAAGGGCAATATTCCTATGAATTGCTTTTAAATGCTTCTCTGACGTTCCCTAAATTCGCCCCATTTAAGTTTAAGGAAAAAGCTCAGAAGCACCTGGCACCCAAAACGATTTTAACCATCGGCGGAGGAACCTATACAAGGGTATCCCTTTACGAAATGTATTCACTGAATGTGGCGCTGGGATACAGCTGGAAGCCAAGGGAGAACATTACCCACGAATTAAATCCGGTGGATATTGGCTTTACCAATCTCGCGGAATCTTCGGCCGAATTTGATCAGTTCCTGCTTGATAATCCAAACGTAGCCAAAAGTTTTGAGGAACAGTTCATCATTGGAACAAGCTATAGCTTTACAAACAGCCGCATCGATCTGCGAAACAGGAAAAACAGTATTTACCTGAGCGAGACCATCGACCTTGCCGGCAATTTAGCCAGCCTTTTCGCCAGGATGATTCACGGCTCCCCCCCGGATCCTGAAAACCCATATAAACTTCTTGGACTGACGTATTCGCAGTTTATCAAGATTACCAGCGAACTGAGGTATTTTTATACACCCAATTCAAGACACCAGATAGCCTTTCGACTGGTTGCAGGCTGTGGGCTGCCTTACAGAAATTCTTCAACCATACCCTATTCCAGGCAGTATTATGTGGGCGGCACCAACAGTATCAGGGCATTTCTGGCAAGATCGGTGGGCCCGGGAACCTATAATCCACCTGACAGTGTGAGCGATATAAATGTCGATCAGACCGGAGATATCCGGCTTGAATCAAACATCGAATACCGATTTGGCATTGTCAGGTTCTTTAAAGGGGCGTTATTTCTCGATGCTGGTAATACATGGCTCGTGAATGAGGATCCGCAGAGGCCCGGAGGTCAATTCAGTGTAAATACCTTTTATAAAGACATTGCCATCGGCTCTGGATTCGGATTCCGGATCGATCTTAATTTTATCATATTCCGCATTGATCTGGCTTTTCCTTTATACAAACCATACCTGCCCGAAGGGGACCGCTGGATTTTTGATAAAATAGAATTTGAAAATTCAACATGGCGCCAGGATAACCTTATATGGAACATTGCGATAGGATATCCCTTCTGATGCTCCTTGCGCCTGTCAGGGATAGCTAGATATTTTGCGAATTAAAGGTATCTCCCTGATTGATATCGCCCGTGCGCCAGCCCCTGGTGAACCAGTTCACCCGCTGGGCTGATGTGCCGTGTGTAAAGGAGTCGGGAACAATATATCCCTGGGTTTGTTTCTGGATCCGGTCGTCACCCACCGAGCTGGCAGCGTTAAACGCTTCATCCAGGTCTCCCTCTTCGATGATGTTGGCCATGCGCTGTGCATGGTGCGCCCACACTCCCGCCAGAAAATCGGCTTGCAATTCCAGCCGCACGGTCAGCTGGTTATATTCCGTCTGACCCACCTGCCCCTGGTAAGCCTGGACCTGTTCGAGGATTCCCAGCTGTTTTTGAACATGATGCCCGACTTCATGTGAAATGATGTAGGCAATGGCAAAATCACCTGGTGCGTTTAGCCGTGCCTGCATTTCTTCCAGGAAGTTCAGGTCAATGTACACTTTTTCATCGGCCGGACAGTAAAAGGGTCCGGTTGCCGCACTGGAAAAACCACAGGCCGATTGCACTGCCGAGCTGAACAGAACCAGTTTGGGCTGCCGGTAAACCATTCCCCCTGCCCTGAAAATGCTGTCCCAGACATTTTCTGTTTCCGCCAGGACCACAGCGACGAACTGTGCCAGTTCTTCTTCATGGGCCGTGGGCTGGTAGTCGCCTTCTGTTGCCGTTCCGGTCTGAAGGTTATCCAGTAAACCCGACGGATTGCCACCCAGCAGCAGGACAATGATGACAATGATGATGGTTCCCAGGCCGCCTCCCAGGGCTATTTTGCCGCCGCTCACACCACCGCGGCGGTCTTCCACATTGGTGCTTTGACGTCTTCCTTGCCAGCGCATAATGTTATTCTTTTAGAAGTTGATATTGTTCAAGTTGTTTTATTGATGTAAAAATACAGTAATTCCATAAATGATCCACAGTAATTCATGTAATGAACCTTTTATTTTAACCACAGAGACGTTCTGAGGAAACACGGAGGCGCACGCATTAAATTTCAGCGCTCATACACGTTTTCTGTGTAATCCGTGCTCTATACCTGATAATTTTCCTGAAGAAACTTGCAAACGGCTAAAGAATGCCTTAATTTAGTATCAATATTTCTTATATATGTAATACATACTAATTCAATCCATTATGAAAAAGATCTTCTTCATCTCCGCTATGGTAATTCTTTTTTCCCCATTGATCCTCCGGTCACAATGGAGCGATGATCCTCTTCTGAACACGCCGGTCTGCACCGATCCGGATGAACAGACTCTGTGCAAGGTAGCGATTGGTGCAAATGACAACGTGTTTATTTCTTATTTTGATATCCAATCAGGCAATTACAATGTGATGCTTCAATACCTGAACCGGGATGGATTCTTTCTTTGGAATGAGCCCTTAGTGGTAAGTGATCACACCCAGGATAGCTGGATATCGGATTACGATACGAAGGCCGATCATGAAGGTAACTGTGTGACCGTATTTTCCGATATCCGCAATGGAAATCCTGATCCGGTGATCTATAAGATCTCGCCGAACGGAGAACACCTCTGGGGACAGGATGGGATTGTCGTATCCACGGATCAGACTGCAGAATACAGTCCCGTGCTATGTGTCACCAGCGAGAACAATGTGGTTGCTGCATTTACACGGTCGACCGAAAGCAACTATCCCCTGGTGATGGTGGCCTATGATGCCACCGGTACTGCTCTCTGGCCTGAAGGAGGTATTGTTCTGGTACCCGAAGGCAGTTATTGCTATTGGGTACCCGTGTTGATTTCTGTTTCCGGGGGTGATTTCATCGTTGTAGTTTCCAAAAGGAATGGTACTTCTCTGTATGCCCCCCGTTATCTTTATGCCATGCGGTATCATATCAACGGGACACCTGCCTGGAGCCAGGAAACCGTCGTCAGTGATGCCGGAGGCATTAATTCCTGGACAGATATCCAGGTCAAGGCTGACGGACATGACGGGGTGATCGTTGCATGGCACGACGACCGCAATTCTGATATGGTTAGCAGTGCATATGTCCAACATGTGGATGGTGACGGAAATGTTCTGCTTGCCGAAGACGGGATGGAACTTAGCCTGGCTTCAGGTCACCAGCGTTTTTATCCCCAGATTGCAGGACTGGATGAAACGGGAGATATTTTTCTTTTCTGGTACGAGACCGATTATGACCAGATCTCTTCCGGATTGACCGGGCAGTCGGTCTCATCCCTTGGCACCCGTCTCTGGGGCGCGAACGGCAAAACGATCATACCGCTGGGAGGTTCCACCTACGGGATTTTCGGAGCCGATTTTCAGCAGGAGCATTGCTATGTATTCTACGGAGCCTATGGATCCGCTTTCAGTGATGTCAGGATAAAGGCGACCTGCACCGACAGAACAGGCAATTTTGTCTGGCCGGATCAGCATATCTTTATTTCAAATACCAACCAGGAGGTCATTCATCCCTTTTTGTCAACGTATGCCTATCAGCAGTGGATCGTAGGCTTCACCAGCACCAGGGGCGGAACGTACGACATTTATGCCCAGAACATGAATGATGATGGCACGCTGGGGGTGAATCCCATTACCATATCTGAAACCACTGAGCCGGAGTTCAGCCTCTATCCCAACCCGGTATCCGGGCTGCTGACCATTCAGACCCATCATGCCAATCTTATCCAGATCACGGATCCTGCAGGTAAAATGGTATGGGCACAGCAGGTCACCGGAGAAGAAACCATTATCCATATGAGCTTTCTGGATCCGGGGATCTATTTCGTGAAGGTGACAGGAGAGCAGGGGAGCGTGGTTAAAAAGGTGTTGAACCGATAGTGAATTTCCATTGCTGATTACCGAGATCGAGGTAGAGGTGGAAGGCCAGGGAGAGTTACGAAAGGAGGGATGATATCTGATATCCTCCCTCCTTTGGCATCTCTACTTCTCCTTCCACCTCTCCTTCTACCTGGGTACTCGGCAATGGTCATTCACGGAGGCAACAACCGGATTCGAACCGGTGTACGAGGTTTTGCAGACCTCTGCCTAGCCACTCGGCCATGTTGCCGTGACGAAGGTGCAAAGATACACCATTAAACTTTAATTTGCAATCAATTATTTGCGAAGTGTTACGCAGACGCGCTCCACTTTCCCACCCACCGGTGGATTCAATTTGCAGATCTTTACCTCTGCCCTGACGATCTGAGGGAATTGCTGGCCAACGCGGTCAAGGATACGATGCGCCACATGCTCAAGGAGTTTTGATTTATGCTTCATCTCCTCTTTGACGAGCCCGTACACTGACTGATAGTTGATGGTTTTTACCAGATCATCGGTCTCTTCTGCTTCCTGCGTATTGGTTTCCAGGGTAAAATCCACCATAAAACGGGTGCCGATCAGCTGTTCTTCCTTCATACAGCCGTGATGAGCGTAAAATTCCATGCCCTCAAGAGAGATTTGCGCCATAACATTTGGATTTTATTGCACAAAAATATCAGAAATTTAATATTTTTGATGCTCTTTATTTCATTGTGTCATTCATATTAAAACCAAAAGACTATGAAAAAATTAAGTTTGATTTTACTGGGCCTGATCCTTTATACCTTTGGAAATGCCCAGTCGGATGCTGAAGAGATCCAACTCATGCAATCGTTGTTTGGTATGGAGAAGAAAGCAATGGTGGCTGAGTTCATCCAGCTTGATATAGCCACACATGATGCATTCTGGACCCTTTATGATCAATATGAGGTTGAACGGAAAGCGCTGGGTAAAGGCAGGATCGGTCTCATCAGGCAATATGCCGAACAGTATGCTTCCATGACTGACGAGCAGGCAGCCGAATTCATGAGCCAGATGATCAGCCAGAGAAAACAGACCGATAAATTGATGGATACTTATCACTACTGACCGACTAAAATTTTAAAAGGGGCTACTCCCCTGAAGGTTTCGCC
>DAOQWY010000041.1 GCA_035342335.1 Bacteroidales bacterium | reverse complement strand
AAGTGGTATCATTTACGGCTATTTGCCGGTATCAGTTTAGATCGGGATTAAAAGCCTCATCGCCGTAGACGCTGAAATCAGCTCCTTTGGAAGCCATCGAAACCGAATCGGCGACCGAAAAAGGGTAGTCGCCGTAATGCTTGTAAAAACCCTCAATGGTGATCCGTGCATCGTCGTTGGGACGGTATTCCACACCGCCAACCACCTGATCCACATAGATGTACTTCAGGCCCAAATCCTTATTTACGAGCGCTCCTTCGTTATTGCGGTGGCCCAGCATCGTATAGGGAGGCAGCTGGTAATACCGGCCCGTATTGAAATTCAGGTAAAATTGTTTGGCGAGCGCATAAGATGCAGAGAAGCGCGGTGAAATTTGCTCCAGAGGATTCGACATCTCCTTGCTGTAGCTGTTCCCGTCCATCCGCAACCCAAGCGAAAGCGTCAGCCTGTCGCCAACAAATCCCCTGCTGACCTGTCCGAACAGCCCGTATTTGAACAAATCCATGGATGAGCTGTAATCCCGGATCTGTTGCTCGTTGGCTATGAACACTTTCTGAAAGGTCTCGTTGTTGTACTTGGCATACTCCACTCCCGCACCGTAATTGACCTTGTAGCCGGATAGGGTGGTGTTTTGCTCGTACCGAAGCTTGTTCTCGATCTCCTGCGACTGGTAATCCAGCAGCTTCTTCTCCGGATCATTCTCATCGTTATCTTCATATTTATAAGCTACATTGTTGAGCATGTTCCTGCTCAGCACCAACGTATGGTATCCTTTATTGCCGAAGTGCTTGTACACGGCCCCGATGGCATAGCTCCACTGCTCATTCACGGGAAGGAAGCCCAGAATATACTGCTGATCTTCGGTTGGATCCTTGATGCCCGTATTGAGCTTTGATTTGTCAAGCGCGCCGATACTGATGATGCTGAGCTGGTTCTTGCGGTCGAAGTCATGCTTTATTTTGAACTGGTAGTCGTTGTAGGTTGGCAGGAAGGGCAGTTCCAGGACGCTGAACAGCAACTGGAGATAGGATCGCCTGACGGAAAATATAAAATTGGTATTATCCCCCATCGGTCCATCCAGGGTTAGTCCCAGGTCACTTGCACCGATCGTGGCGCGGAATTTAATCCTTTCGCGGTTACCTTCCTTCTGTTTGAATTCCAGCACCGAGCTCATCGCGTTCCCGCGGTCGGCTGGGAAAGCGCCGGAATAGAAGTTCACTTCCCTGACGAAGTCCACGTTGAGGATCCCCACCGGTCCTCCGGATGCGCCCTGGGTGGAGAAATGGTTCAAATAGGGTATTTCGATGTCGTCGAGGTAGAACCGGTTCTCGCTGGGTCCACCGCCACGGACGATCAAATCATTACGAAACCCGAACGGGGTTGCACCGACGCCCGGCAGTACCTGCACCACCTTGGAGATGTCGCGGTTTCCGCCCGGATTTTTCTCAATTTCGGAGATGCCGAGGGTCTGCATCGAAAGGGGGCTCTCATCGTTCTTCATGAAGGGCGATGCTGTGACAACCACACCCTGCAGCTGGACGATGAGCGGCGTCATGGGTATGTCGATGTAGGTTTCTTTGTTGTTGATCACCTGGAACTCCTCGGTGATCTTATCCTCGTAGCCGACCGACGTCACCTGCAGTCGCACAAACCCCGGCCTGATCGCAGCAAAGACAAAATTACCGTCCAGGTCGGACACCGATCCGATCGTAGGCTCTCCCCAGATGATCAGGTTGGTAAAGGGCAGCGGTTCGTTCGTTGAGGCATCGTACACCCGCCCGCGTATGGAGCCGGTCTGGGCAAAGATATAGCTGAAAGAAATAATAATCAACGATATCAGGAACAACCTTCTCATAGTAAGCTTAATAAAGTTTTAAAACGATCCACACACTCATTCCTTATTTCAATTACCCTGGCCTTTAGGCCGGGGTAAAAAACATGTTGACAGAACCGGGCTTTAGCCCCAAACAGAATCAACTGATTTCTTTTGGGCTAAAGCCCAGCTCTGATTTTTATCTAAGATACCCCGCGCTAAAGCGCAGGGTAAGTCATTTTTTAAGATTTTTTGTTTAATATCTTCAAACAATAGATTAAACACTTTTGTTCATTTCATCCAGAATAATTTCCATTTTTTCCTCAGCCGGAAGATTGCCATCAATCCAGTGTATCCGTATACCATTTCGTTCCATTCTCCTGAACCAGGTCATCTGGCGTTTGGCAAACTGGTGAATGGCGATGGTGAGAAGGCTGACCATCTGATCATAGGTGAGTTCACCAAGGACGTACCGTGTAAGAAACTTATATTCAAGCCCATAGAATGCAAGCTGCTTTGGTTTCAGGCCGGTAGCGAGGAGTCGTTTCACCTCCTCCACCATTCCTTGCTGCAACCGTGCCTGCAAACGTTGCGTGATTCTTTCCCTGAGGATGGCACGTTCGTAAAGAATGCCAAAAACGAGTGGATCAGGATCAGGTGTCTGCCCGGCGAGCTGCGGGTAAAGATGGTAGAACGACCCGATCTCGATGGCGCGGATGAGGCGCGTATGGTCCGTCACGTCGGATACGTTGTGGGGTTGTTTATAGGAGCTGAGCAATTGGACAAGCTCCTCCTGGGACATTTGTTCCAGCTCAGCGCGAAGCTGCTGATTTTCAGGTACCTGCTGAAGTTCGTAGCCCTTCAGCACCGCTTCCAGGTACAGGCCGGTCCCTCCGCAGAGCAACGGTGTCTTTCCCCGCGCAACGATGTCCCGGTAGGCAGCGTGGAAATCCCGCTGATACTCGTAAACATTGTATTCGTAACCCGGGTCGGCGATGTCGGTCAGGTGAACCGGCATCATTTTCCCATCCACCTCATAATCCGCAATGTCCTTGCCTGTACCGATGTCCATTCCGCGGTACACCTGGCGGGAGTCGGCCGAGATGATCTCACCGTTGATTTGCGCCGCCACCAGGGCGGCGAGGCGTGTTTTTCCGGTGGCGGTCGGGCCGAGAATCGTGATCATGGCGCAAAGGTAAAAAATGTGGCGAAGTAGACGATGTAGCGAGGTAACGATGTAACGAAGTCAAAGATGTAACGAAGTAGACGATGTAGCGAGGTAGCGATGTAACGAAGGACTTCGAATATCGCTATATCGTTACATCTTCTACATCGTTACATCTCTTCGCTGTCTGCACCATTCGGTAAAATATAGAAATCAATTGGCGACTCTCATCCAAAACTCCGGGCAGTTTTGTGTAATCACCTATCAAATCAGTCCCATCTAAAAGCTGTAGATTAATATCTGTTTCGCGCAACTCTTTGAGAACAAGGCTAATTTTGTGTATAAAATCCCGTTTTGATTCTGCGGCTTGTGCTTCGCCATAATTCAATGCGGCACTGCTGGAAGATCTCAATATCTGACCAGACAAATGCGTACTCAAATAGCAGGGCTTTAAATCTGCGCAAATTTTAGCAATTGAGATTGCATATAGGACCAATCTCTTTTCCAATTCCTTTCGCATGTCGTTTTTTACAATTAATACGGAATGGGTAAAAAACGTACCCATGAAAAGGGGGGAAAATATAGGCGATGTAGCGAAGTAACAATGTAACGATGTAGCGAAGGAATGTAACGAAGTGCCCTTCGAATATCGCTACATCGCTACATCGTCTACATCGCTATATTTTTCGATGCAGATTTTTCCTTCAGGTCTGAAACGTACAGTGTGATGGCCTCACGCGCCATTTCAATGGCTTCATCAATGGTTTCACCATAAGTAATGCACCCGGGAAGGGCAGGAACAGAAACCGTATAGCTCCCCTCAGGTTCCTTGCGAAGCAAGATCTTATAGGTCAAGGTGTCATTAGGTTGGTCTGGTTTCATAGCGTCGAATAGATCATATTGGTATTACAAAAATAATCATTAATTAACTTAAAATAAACTTCTAAGAATGCATAACGTTTCAAATTTTTCTGGATCCTTCCCAATTTAAATATGGTAATTTTTATGTATTAATAATAAATATGAATTATATTTGCAAAAAATATTGCTATGAAACCAATCACGTTTACGAGCTCCCTTCCTTCCGATCTTATCGGGCTGCTGGATCATTATGCGCAGAAGTTCAACGTACCCAAGAATCATATCCTGGAACAGGCATTGAATGCCTATTTCGGTAGGCTTAAAAAAGCGGAATATACGTACTCATTTAAAAAAGCGGCCGGTGATCCTGAAATGATTACAATGGCGGAAGAAGGACTTGATGATTACCTGAAGATACTGGAGGAGGAGGAATGAAACAGAGGGAAATATGGATCTCGGACCTGAATCCGGTGAAAGGAAGTGAACAAAAGGGAACCCGGCCGGTCGTCATCATCAGCGGGAATGCCATGAATGATCATCTCGGTATCTGCATTGCCTGCCCGTTGAGCTCTGTCATTAAGAACTATGCGGGTTGCCTGGTGCTTACAAGGGATGAAATCAATGGACTTCAGCAGGACTCCGAAATCATTACCTTCCAGGTCATGACCATCACCTGGGAGCGACTGATGCGGAAAATGGGAGTGATCACCGTGGAACAGCTGGATATTGTGATAAAAGGGCTGAACGAGATCCTGAAATATTGAGCGAAGTAACACAAAGTGTAGTGATTGATGAGCCTTCAGATCCTCGCTTACGCGAGGATGACAAAGATCCGGGGCAATAAATGGTGGGGGCTTAAAAATGCAAGCATTTTTAAGCCCCCACCATTTTCCCAGATTGCAAAGGTCATCCCTGCGAAAGCAGGAACCGTCATCCCTGCGAAAGCAGGAACCGTCATCCCTGCGAAAGCAGGAACCTTTTTTTCTCGAATATCGCTACTTCGCTACATCGCCTACATCGTTACATCTCCTCGCTTCTTCCGCCTCTGCCAGCACATTCCTCACCGCATCCAGCTCATGAATGGGCGATAACGTAAAATCAAGCGACTCCAGCTTTAACTTTTGATCTTTACTCTTTGCTCTTTGAGGTTTGATCTTAAAGAACTCCCTCAGATTTTCCTCATCGGCCTGACCGCTTTCTTTATGTTTCATCTTCAGGTATTGCAGTATCCTCAGCCCATCCACCCGATGGATGCACGCCCTGACAAATTGTTCCCGGGTCCGGTAATTTTTCCTCAGTGGCTGCCAGAGGCTGGTGGTCTTGAAGATTGCCTCAAGAAACCCCGTCATGGGCGTTTCCGTGTCCGTTTCATAGAGAAGCGGAAAAAGGTCATAGGTGTCCCTGATGTCATCAAAGAGCCGGTGAGGGTAGAGGGGATAGCTGCTCCAGTCCCCTTCCCTGCCTTTGATCATGGCCGGACCGGTGCCGAAGAAGACGCGGTCGGAAAAGCGGGCGGCGGGATAGACACGTTCGCTGTTCCAGTGCAGGATCCTGCCGTATTTGGCCAGTTTCTGCAGGAAATAGAAGTCCTCCCCGCTCTTGTGTGGCGTAAGGCCTCCGATGGCCCGGTAGGCCCACACCGGGAAGGCCATCGCTGAACCAATGGCGGTAAAACGGTACGGGTTGCCGATCCGCCACATATTCAGCGCATAGTACCGCATATAGATCTCGTACCGGAGAATGCACCGGTCGGTCACCTCATCCCCGGTCAGGCGGTGATAGTAGGGCACCGACAGGCCGGCAAATCCCAGGTGGCGTACGAAATTATGGTGTATGGAAGCCAGGTATGCATCGCCGAATTCCGTATCAGCGTCGAGGCTGACCATGATATCGCCTTCATCCGCCTGGTTGCTGATGGCATCCATCACGGTCTTGCGTGCCCATCCCACCCCAAAATGGCTCCCTGTCCACCCTTTTCCCGGCGAAGAGCGGTCGATGATGGTCAACGGAAGATCACTGCACTGGAAAAGATAATCAAGCGTAATCTGATTGTCAATACAAATGGGTCTTTTTGCCGGATCTTCCCACCACCCATCCGGTTGATTCACGCAGACGAACAATTCAAAATCGTTGAACGATTGTTTCCTGACACAGGAAAGAAATGCCTCAAGATATTCTGACTCCCTCAAGCACGGCACCGCCAAAAACAACTTTGTACCTCTGTGCCTCTGTACCTCTGTGCCTCTCAACCCTTTGTGCCTTTGTGCCGGAGCTTGTCCCGACGAAAGCCGGGATGCCTTTGTGCCTTATCACTCAATTCCCGCAAAATGCTTCATGAACTGCACCCGCTCGTAGGGCGCAGGATTTTCAGCCTTTTTATAGCTGAGCATGCCAACGAAGTCATCAAGCCGGCTGAAGTTATGCCTTTCCATCCAATCGTCCAGCTCGGCCAGCATCGTTCCAAAATGACCATACCCGTGTTTATACAGGGCGGAGACGACCTCAACGGCTTTTGCCCCTGCCAGGAGCTGTTTGATGACAGCTTTTCCGTCGTGCACGCCCGTGGAGGCAGCAATGTCACAGTGGACCTTGTCCGACAGGATGGCCACCCAGCGCAGGGAAATGGATAATTCGTCGGGAGAGCTGAAAACATTGGTGGCCGTCACCTTGAAGTTCTCAATATCAATATCGGGAGAGAAGAAACGGTTGAACAGTACCAGCCCTGAAATGCCCGTCCAGGAGAGTTTCAGTGCAAATTTTGCCAGATCGGAAAAATAATAGCTGATCTTCACAGATAAAGGAATGGAGATCTGACGCAAGACACTTTGAATGATATCAATATAGATCTGTTTGTTCTCTTCGCCACTCACCCGCGGGTCGGAGGGCAGGATGAAAATATTAAGTTCCAGGGCATCGGCGCCCGCATCCTGGACCTTTCTGGCGAAGGTGATCCACTCGTGCGAAGAGGTGCAGTTGATGCTGGCGATGATGGGAATGGTGACGCTCTTTTTTGCCTCACGGATGGTGGACAGGTATTCGCCCAGCACGTTCTCCTTGGAATAATGGCTGATGTAGTCCATGGCTTCGACATAGGCATAGGGTGTGTCGGCGGCGCTCTGGTTCAGCGACCTGTTGACCTCCTGCCGGATCTGTTCCTCAAACAGGGATTTCATAACGACGGCGGCTCCGCCGTTCTTTTCAACCTCCTGGATGTTTTCGAGGGTCCTTGTCATTCCTGAGCTTCCGGCGATGATCGGATTTTTCAGCTTCAGTCCCATGTAAGTAGTGGATAGGTCAGCCATTGTTCAAAAAATTAAATGGGTAAATCCGGTGTGAGAATCAATGGACAAAAATAGCGATACTAATTGAATTTCCTAAAAAAGATCCCATAAATTCCCCTGGATGTTTCGTTGTAAATTATCAGGGTTATCGTAATTTTATCATCTTTATTGTATATTTGCCCGTAACGACAACATTGATGCACCATGGAAGAGATTGTCAAAGAATACACCAACGGAGAGGTTACGATAGTGTGGAAACCGAAGAAGTGTTTCCACTCGACCAATTGTTTCCGGGGTCTTCCCGGGGTCTTCGATGCCGCCAATTCGCCCTGGATCAATGCCAATGGCGCTCCGACCGACAAGATCATTGAGCAGATCAAAAAATGCCCTTCCGGTGCACTGAGTTATTACATGAACGAAGAATTATCGTTCGCCACGGTCATCGGAGCCATTGAGGCGGTGCCTGACGGACCCTTTCAGATCCACGGAAAGATCAAATTCACCGGGAAAGACGGCAAGACAACGATCAAGGAAAACGTGGCGCTGTGCCGCTGCGGCGGATCCGCCAACAAGCCCTATTGCGACGGCACCCACCGCAAGATCGGATTCAAGGATTAACTCTCCCCTCCCCTGCCCGCAGGGGAGGGGACGGGGGTAGGGTACAGTTAAACCATTCAGGCGCCTTCAATCCGGGTAGCGTCAATTCAACCGGATGACCTCCCCGATATCCGCAATGATCTTCCGCACCAGTACCTCAGCCTTCACCTGCGAATCACTTTCGGCATAGATCCTCATCACCGGTTCGGTATTCGATTTCCGGATGTGTACCCAGTCCCGGTCAAATTCAATGCGCACGCCATCTTCCCTGTTGATGGGGTGGCTGGCATATTTTGTCAGCAAACCCTTGAAAACATTGTCAAGGTCAACATCCGGCGGAACATTGATCTTGTTTTTGGATAGGTAGTAGTAGGGTAGCCGGCTTTTGAGCGCAGAGCACGATCTGCCGGAGAGTGCCAGATGAGAGAGGAACAGGGCAATGCCGACGAGCGCGTCCCGTCCGTAATGCAGGTCGGGATAAATGATCCCTCCGTTGCCTTCTCCGCCGATGACAGCCTTCACCTCTTTCATCACCCTGACCACATTGACCTCTCCGACGGCCGATGCATAGTGATTCCCGCCCGCTTTTTCCGTAATGTCTTTCAGGGCCCTGGTCGACGACATGTTGGATACCGTGTTGCCCTGCTGATGCTTCAGCACATAATCGGCCACGGCCACCAGCGTATATTCCTCCCCGAACATCTCACCGTCTTCCTGGACAATGGCCAGCCTGTCCACATCCGGATCAACGGCAAACCCAAGGTGGGCATTGCTCCTGACCACTGAGCCCGACAGCTCGGAGAGGTTTTCCGGCAGCGGTTCCGGAGGATGGGCAAAATCACCGTTCACCTCGCCATTCAGCAGAACGACCTGCTTTACGCCCAGTTTCTCCAGCAACAGGGGCACCGCGATCCCGCCGGTGGAATTGACAGGATCAACCACGATCCGGAAATCCGCTTTCCTGATCGCCGCCACGTTGACCAGAGGCAGCCGCAGGATCTTTTCAATGTGCTTCAGCAAAAAGGTGTCATTGCGGGTAATGCAACCTAAACTGGCCAGGGTGGCATATTCCGCCTCCATCGTCGTGGCAAGCTGAAGCACCTTATTGCCATCCGCAGCGGAAAGGAACTCACCGCAGCGGTTCATCAGTTTCAGGGCATTCCAATGTTTGGCATTGTGACTAGCGGTGATCATGATGCCTCCTGTGGAACCGGTCTCCATAACCGCGATCTCCAGGGTCGGGGTTGTGGTCAGCCCAAGATCTATGACGTGGATCCCCAGGCCCAGCAGGGTCCCAGATACGATCCCCGACACCATTTCGCCTGATGGACGGGCATCCCGGCCAATGACCACCTGAAGCGGCCTGGTTCGCTTCTTTGTAAACAAAAATTTAGCAAACCCGATGGTAAACTTCATGATATCCGGAGGTGTCAGCCCATCCCCGGGCGTTCCCCCAAGGGTGCCCCTGATCCCTGATATTGATTTAATTAATGCCATAAATAAATGCCCTCACTGTTACACCGTTCTTTTTATTACTTTTGTCACCGGTAAATATAAACGAAGTTCGGGGTAAATTCGTGTATGGAAGAAAATTTTGATCACTATACGGACGAGCGGACAGATGACGCTGTGAAGAGGTTTGAACGGATGATCCACATCAATGAAAACTATTTTTTTGATGTGGATGATTTTGAAGCCATCATAGATTATTACTTCGAGAAGCAAAATCTAAGAAAAACCAGCATTGCCATCAACCGTGCACTGGAGCAACACCCCGGTTCCGTCATCTTCCAACTGAAAAAAGCCCAGTACTTCGTTTATTCGAACAAATCCGAAAAAGCGCTGAAGATCCTGTCGGACATCGAGGTGGTGGATCCGATGAATTCGGATATCCATATCACCAAAGGTGAAGTCTACAGCCAGCTCCAGCGCTACGACAAAGCCATTGAAGAGTATTACAAGGCGATTCCCGGCACCGACGACCTGGAAGATCTGTACACCACGATCGCTTATGAATATGAAAACATGGGCGATTATGAGCAGGCGATCAGCCAGTTGAAAAAAGTGGCGGAGATCAACCCTGAAAATGAATCCAATTTGTTCGAACTGTCGTTTTGTTATGAGATCCTGAACAGACCGGAGGAGTGTGTGGCGTTCTTCCGTTCCTTCGTCCATCAGAATCCGTATTCCAGGGCCGGGTGGTTCAACCTGGGCGTTGCTCATAACAATCAGGAAAATTACCACGATGCGATCGATGCCTATGATTTTGCCATCGCCATTGATGACCGGTTTTCTTCAGCTTATTTCAACAAAGCCAACTCTTTGGCCAACATCGACGAATTCCGCAAAGCCATTTTGACCTACCAGGAAACCTTCCGGTACGAGGCAGCGGAGGCGATGACCTATTATTATATCGGCGAGTGTTACGAGAAGCTGTGCGAATATGAGATGGCCATTGAAAATTACCGTCTTGCCCTGAAAAAAGACAATGAGCTGGCCGACGCCTGGATAGGCATTGGAATGGCGTACGACGAGCTGGGGAATTCGCTCAAAGGGATCGGTCATATCAAAAAAGCGATCAACCTTGACCCGGTGAACGCCGACTACTGGTACCTGCTGGGTGATATGCAGCACAAATGCGGTTTGCTTCAGGAGTCGATCCATTCGTATCAGCAGGTCAGCCAGATCGATCCTCAGCATCCCGATATCTGGCTCGATTATTCCCACGTCTTCCTGGAAATGGGAGACCTGCAGCAGGCGATGGCTGAACTCAAAAAGGGAATGGAGCTGCAGCCTGACAACAACGACCTGCTCTACCGCCTGGCCGTTTACACCTACCGTTCAGGAAAGATCAGGGAAGCCTATCAACTGACCGAAGAAGCCCTTGCAATGGATTTTGAAGGCTACGACCAGTTGTTCTCCTATTATCCACAGCTGATGAAGGACAAGCAGCTGCTCGCCATCATTGAAACATACAGAAAATCAACATAGTTCATTTTTTAAACAAGGTATCATGAAGACCATCGGCATTGTTTACTGGCCCAAGAGGGGGAGTGTTGAACTGAATGCAAAAAGGATCCGGCAGGAATGGGGTGAATCGGATGCAGAGATGATACCCCTTCGCGATATGGATCTGGATATCCTGAAAAAATACAAGTACCTGATCTTCGGTTGTTCAACAGTGGGCGCTGACACCTGGCGCGATGCCTATACGGGCAATCCCTGGCTTGCCTTTAATGCGAAGATGAGCAAGACAAATTTTGATCTGCAGGGAAAAAAAGTTGCCCTGTACGGCCTTGGCGACCAGATCCTGTATCCATGGCATTACGTGGATGAATTGGCCCGCCTGGGAAAGGAGCTCACAGAGCACGGAGCGGTCATCGTTGGAAAATGGCCGGCTGAAGGGTATGAACATACCGAATCCAAAGCCTTAAAAGATGACTTCTTCCTGGGCCTTGCCCTGGATGAGCATAACCAGCCCGACCTTAGCCCCGTGCGTATTCGCGAATGGATCGCCGATCTTCGGAAGTACCATTTCAAACCTGAATAGGAACCGGCAAAAAAACGCACCCATCCCCCACTGTCTGATTCCTCAGATGGAGCTGCTGATCAGGAACGTGGCTGCAAACGACACGATGGCGTAAAGTTCCGGATAAACGGCCAGCACCATCGTCTTTCCGAAAACATCATATCCCGATCCGATGCCTGCAATACCGTTGGCGCAGATCCTTCCCTGGTAGATGGCAGAAATCAGGCAGACCAGACCCTGTGCAAAGCCGGCTGCAAGAATGGCGACTCCCGGCAGCATGGTCATCGAAGAGGTGATCACACCGGAGTTCAAAATGATGAAGAATCCGGCAAAACCATACAATCCCTGCGTTCCGGCCAGTGCACTGAGCAACATGTAGCTCCCGAAAGCCGAATCATTCTTCTTGAGTGCACCAATGGTCGCATTGGCCCCGATGGTCACCCCGATGGCACTTCCCACACCGGACAACCCAACCATGAGTCCCAGTCCAAGGTATGCAAGTATAACAGCTGTCTCCATAGTACGTTCGTTTTAGTAGGTTATTTTTTTACTGAAAATGGATCGTATTTTTTTCCTCCTCCGGCAAAGCCGGAGTTCTTGTAAAACTCGACAAAGGTGAGACGCATGGGATGCACAAAGGCACCAAGCGTTGAAATGGCAATGACCAGGGCATGTCCTATCAGGAGAAAAACGACAAAGAGAAGATGGCCGATCACCGGCCCTACCGAAAGCAATTGCAGGGCGATGTCGTTGATCACAAATCCAAGAATGGCACTTGAAGCTCCCAGGGCAAACAACCGGATGTAGGAAAGCAGGTCGCCAAAAACGCCCGTTATGCCGTACAGATCCCATAATCCCTTACCAATGCGCCCGAAAATGCCCAGTCCCGGGTCACTGAAAAAGACGATCAGAAATAAACTGACGTAGATCAGGATCTGCCCGAAAACACCGGTCAAATCCTGATCTACGTC
>DAOQWY010000040.1 GCA_035342335.1 Bacteroidales bacterium | reverse complement strand
CAAAGTTATTAATGTTTCTAACTCGTATCTTTGACACACTTTTCTGAACAGCCTCGAAGACAGAGAGCCATTTTCACTACCAATAGCTGATCTAAATGTGCCAACTGCCAACTGCCAACTGCCAACTGAACCATCCCTCAAAGACGCTCCTCTCCTGCTCGTTGTCGAAGACAATCCCGACCTGCGCTTGTATATCCGGGGCATACTTGGCGGGGATTACCGGATCATGGAAGCGGGAGGCGGGAGGCAGGGACTTGAAAAGGCGCTGGAGCAGCTGCCCGACCTGGTGCTTACCGATGTGATGATGCCGGAGATGGATGGATATGAACTTTCACGAAAACTAAAAAGCGATGAGCGGACGAGCCATATCCCGGTCATTCTTCTAACGGCCAGGGCGTCGAAAGAAAGCCGGATCGAGGGACTGGAAACGGGTGCTGATGACTTCGTGACAAAACCCTTTGACGCTGAAGAGCTGCTGGTACGGATCAGGAACCTCATCGACCAGCGGAAAAAGCTCAGGGAGCGCTACCGCCAGGATTTAGAGCTCCTTCAGCCTGCCAGGGCCGGTGAGGTCCTTTCCATGGACGAGAAGTTCCTTCGGAAAGCAAAGGCTGTGGTCGAAAAACAACTGTCCGATCCGGAGTTCGGTGTGGAAGGATTTGCATCCGACATGGCCCTGAGCCGCTCGCAGCTGAGCCGGAAACTGAACGCCCTTGTGGGCCAGTCCGTTACGGAGTTCATCCGGATCCTCCGGCTGAACTATGCCCTGGGATTGCTGAAGAAGAAGGCCGGTACCATTTCTGAAATTGCCTATGACTCCGGTTTCAACAACCTCACCTATTTCTCGATCAGCTTCAAAAAGCAGTTTGGACTCTCTCCTACTGAATACATGAACCAGCTCGATAGGAACGATACAACAAGTTAATGAAGGTTCTTAGGAATTACCAGCTTTGGTAGTTTACGGTGAAGGATGTGGCCTGGTTGTATTTCATGCATCGAGATGAAAATGGATCCTGCTTCAGGATGAAGTATCCGAAAGCCAGCTCATATTCTTCCAGTTCATAAGGTGTATACCTTCCGATCTGGTTAGTTCCAACTCGCCGTTATAAAGAAGGATTCCAGACTGCTCACCGCTTAGTTTCATCCAGAAATGAAGGTTTTTCAAAAAATCGGGATGAAATGTTGCACTCGTTTTTATTTCCACTGGTATCAACCGGTCAGCATTTTCGACAATGATATCTACTTCATGACCCGTTTTGTCACGCCAGTAAAAATAATTCACATCCCTTCCTCTGTGTGTCCGGAATTTGACGAGTTCACTAACAACCATGTTCTCAAAAAGTTGACCCAGTAAGGGGTGATTGGCCAGGTGTTCAGGCGAGGTTATCTCTAAAAGTGAGCAAACAAGCCCGGTATCGTAAAAGAACAGCTTTGGACGCTTGACGATCATTTTATTGAAGTTCCTGTGATGCGGGCGCAACAGGTAGATGATAAAGCTACTTTCGAGGATACCCACCCATGACTGGAGGGTCTTGATATCAACACCAACGTTAACTGATAACGAAGAATAGTTCAGTTCACGGGCTGCATTTCCGGCAAGCAACCTCATAAACTTTTCAAAAACAAGCAAATCGTTGATGTTTTTAATTTGTCTCACATCCCTTTCAATATAGGTTCGGATATAATTTGGCATCCAATCGGTCACCGGAATCTTCTGATCAAAAGGCGGCGGATAAAAGCCATTGAAAATAATCCTGTTCGTTTCGGTGGATATATTTTCAAAAAATAATTCTTCTAAACTAAACGGCAATAATTGCAAATAGGCCACCCTGCCGGCCAGACTCTGGGATATGTTTTCCTGCATCAGGAAATTATTCGAGCCGGTGAGAATATATTTACCTCTTTCATTTGAATTATCCAGGATTTCCTGAAGATACGAAAAAATATGCGGAACACGTTGTATTTCATCCAAAACGGCTCCCTCTGAATATTTCTTCAGGAATCCGCGGGGATCGTCAGAAGCGAAGAGCCGGATATCCGGATTTTCAAGGGAGACATAGGGTTTATCGGGAAAAACAGACTTCACCAGCGTTGTTTTACCAGACTGACGCGGTCCTACCACGGCAACAGCTTTAAAAAGGGCTGCCAGTTCCATTAATCTTGCCGATGCTATACGTGGAATCATGGGGCAAAGATAATGATAAATTTGGAGTTGGAATCCAAATTTTTCCTTTTTTTTATTCAAATATGAACGTAAACACAGACCGTCGAGTCTCAGATAAAGTTGAATTTCAAGATGCGACATGATATAAAACCTTTGCAACAGGGCATAAAATGATTTGACCTCACCCTGTTTAATTTTACATCAGGTTTCTAAAAACCAGTCCTTAAGCATAAAAAAGGAGGCTGTCATGAAAAAATTTATGTTCATTGTTTTAATTACTTCCCTTCTCTCGGTCCGCATTTCATCAGCCGATCCCGTATCGCAGGAAGAGGCCCGGAAAATTGCCGTTTCCTGGTACACACACATGGCCGTGGCTTCAGTTTCGGATGATTCCGTTCAGGAGGCATTTCCGGTGATCCACGACAACAGGGTCACCATGTACGTTTTCAATTTCACCTCCGGCGGATTTGTGATCGTAGCCGCCGATGATGCATCCGTTCCCATCCTTGGGTATTCGGAAGAGAATTCATTCCCGGCCGATATGTCCTGTCCGGCGGTAGAGAGTTGGATGGAGGATTATAGCAAACAGATCGAACAAATCATAACAAGAGGATTAAGCAACCGTGAAACGGTCACGCAGTGGGATGCCATCATGAACGGGAACTTTCCTGTGTTCAAACGAAGTGTTGCTCCCTTGCTTACTACAACCTGGGACCAGGGGCGCTATTACAACCAGATGTGCCCGGCTGATCCTCAGGGTGTTTATGGACATGCTGTCACAGGATGTGTCGCAACAGCCATGGCACAGATCATGAAGTACCATAATTTCCCACCGCAGGGTGTCGGTTCCCATGCCTATCTGCATCCCTATTATGGCGAACTGTCGGCTGACTTTGGTAACACTGCCTACGATTGGACTTCAATGCCACATAACGTCACTTCCGACAATATTCCTGTTGCCACCCTCATGTACCACGCAGGTGTAGCAGTTAATATGTATTATGGTCCCGTGCTCTCAGGTACAAATAGTCCAATTTACAAAACTACCCTGGTGGATTATTTTAATTATCAACCAGACATTGAATTGCATTATCAACCGGAATATGCAGAAATAGAAGACTGGAAAAACATGCTCCGGGCCGATCTCGATTGCCAACTACCCATTCTATACACTGGACAACCTTCCATAGGATGGGGACATGCTTTTGTCTGTGACGGTTATCAGCTTATCCCAGAACTTGGGATTGACAGGTTCCATTTCAACTGGGGCTGGAGTGGCTTCTATGACGGATGGTATATCATCGGGACCCTGAATCCGGGTAATAATGACTTCAGCTTTAACAATCTCGCATTGACCGGAATAAAACCTGGTCATCCTGGACTCATAACAAGGATCACGCATCCTGTGGATAATTTCATTTTCAATTCTGGTCAATCCATAGAAATTCAAGCAGCCACCGTATATGGGAGTACCGAACGTATGAAAATCACGATCGACGGTATGACTGTCGCGACCGGAACATCCAGTACACTCTCCTATACGTGGATCACAAAAGATGAAGATATTGGTTCCCATGAAGTAAGATCATGGTCCTTTTCCGGGAACGATAGTGTCTATTACCCGGTGATCATGAATGTAAATGATGATTGGATCAAACAGTCAAGTGGTTTCCAGACTCCCTACTGCATTAACTACATTTCCGCTGTCGACAGTAATGTGGCCTGGGCCATTGCAAGGGATTGGAACGATGTCTTTAATGTTCCCTGTCAGGCATTCACACGAACCATCAATGGAGGGGAAACCTGGATGGCAGGCAACATACCTGATTGTGAGGATCTCACCTTTACGATGATCCAGGGTGTAAGCGCACAAAAGGCCTATGCTTCATTATTCAGTACTTCAGTTAATGCTCCCCAGGGAATATTTATCACATTGGATGGCGGAAATACATGGGAACGCCAGCATACTGCCGCGTTTAGCAATAAATCAACATGTTCGAGTGTACATTTTTTTAACGAAAATGATGGATGGTGTATGGGTGATCCCGTAGTTGACGGTAATGGTACATATGAAATGTTCGTAACCGGCAATGGCGGAGAAAACTGGATCCCGGTTCCCGCTGCCAGTATTCCTCCTTCCATCTTCTCTGAAATGAGCTGGTTCGGACCCTTTTCAGCCATCAATGATACGCTCTGGTTCGGTACCAGTTGTGGACGCATCTTTAAATCAACCGATAAGGGGTACACCTGGACCGTCACCCAGGTTTATGAGACTGTCCTTGACTTCCTCATACCTGTTTTCCGAAACAGCTCTCATGGACTTGTATTCAATACAACGGGACATCTAAAACTGTATGAGACCTTTGATGGCGGAGAATCCTGGGAGGCAGTGGATTACACAGGGCCACTGTATCAAACAAACCTGGCTTATGTTCCAGGTACTGTCAATACCTGGATCAGTACAGGAGGCATGAGCAAATTTAGAAAATGTGGCGCTTCCTACAGTACGGACGGCGGTCATACGTGGACAGCTTTCACCGGGACCGAAGGCATTGATTTTCGAAATATGGCCTGGGTAAATCCCCGTTGCGGGTGGGCCGGGGGGCATAATTCCAGTGCAACGGAGGGAGGGATATTCAAGTTCAACGGAAATTTAGGGACTCCTTATGGAACGAACGATCATGACATCAGTATCAATCCCTTCACAGTGTATCCAAATCCCTTTGGGAATTCCGCCACTATCGAATTTGAACTTCCGCATTCCGCTGACGTCGAAATAACCATCTTCAACCTGCTGGGTGAACAGGTAGATGCAATGACTACTAAACATTACCCCCGGGGCAAACACCAGGTTACCTGGAACGCCTCTTATCTGCCCGATGGGATCTATTTCATCCAGATGAAGGCAGGTGAGGCAAAAGTGACGGGGAAAGTGTTGAAAATGAGATAAATAATTCCCGACAATGAAAAAAGGCTGCCCAGGAACAGGAGCAGCCTTTTGTGCACTGATTTACAACGTACGCCAGGTGATGAAGCCTTTTTACGGCAGGAGAACCGCATCGATGGCATGGATCACCCCATTTGTTCCCTGTACATCCGTTGCGATCACGGAGGAGTTTCCATTGATCTTCACTCCCATCCCGGAGGCTTCGATGCTGATGGAACTGCCCTCCTTAAGGGTCGGTGCGTTGCCCGAAGTCACCTGTGAAGCAACCACGTTCCCCGACACTACGTGATAAAGAAGGATCGGGGTGAGCTGTTCCGCTGTAAGGTCAGCGATCCCGCTGACGCCCAGCGTGTTGAAAAGATTCGTAAAGGCCTGGTTGGTAGGGGCAAATACGGTGAAGGGGCCTTCCGAACTCAGGGCATTAACCAGACCAGCTTTGACCACCGCCTCCACAAGGATGCTGAAATCGGAATTGTTAATGGCATGGCCAACCACGCTTGATGGGAGGATCACCTTGTCAATAACGTGGATCGTTCCATTGGATGCCATCACATCAGCCGTGGTCACCGTGCTGCCGTCTACCATGACTGTTGAACTTTTCTGGATATAAACTTTTACAAAATTCTGACCGGGGCCTGAATTGTTGACGGTAGGTGCATACCCTGTTGCGATGTCGGCAGACTTGACATTTCCGCTGATCACATGGTTCAGGAGAATGGGCTTGAGGACGTCGGCGCTCAGGTCATCGATCCCTGCAACACCTAATTGTGCGAATAAAGCATTGAACGCATCATTGGTCGGGGCGAACACCGTAAAGGGACCCGGACCCTGCAATGTTGAGGCAAGGCCCGCTTTTCCGATGGCGGAGACCAGGATGGAGAACTGGTCGTCGGCTGAAGCCGTTTCAACAATATTCATCGGATCCATGTTTGGATCGTCATCGTCTTTGGAACATGCTGAGAGAACACCGACTGTTGCCAGTGCTAAAACTAAAAGCTGAAATTTACGGTTTACTGTTTTCATGATGATTTGTTTTTTTAGATTAATTAATTTGAATGAACTATAGAATAAACGATCAAGTTTAATTTTTGTTCAATCTTTTATTAATTTTATTAAACAAAATCCAATAATGTAACGAATAAACATTTCTCACAGATTCTAAGACTCAAATCAATAGTACAACAATGGCGCTAACCAATGTGATAAAAGGCAGTAAGATTCCTCGCTGCGCTCGGAATGACGATGCGTCATGGTCAAAGAGAAAAGCGGCACGTCATTCCGGCGTAAGCCGGAATCTGCCTGCCTAAGTTAGATGGAATTTCACAGATCAACACAGAAGGTGAATCGCAATCGTTATTTTTGTAAAAAACAAGTTTGAATGAATTATTTGATACATAAGCTATGCGAATATGAGGTAAAGGCGGCCTCCGAATCCATTGCATCTGCCTTCATGCACGAACCCATCCAAACGTATTTTCTTCCGGACGAACGAATACGAAAGGAAAAATCACCGGAACACTTTGCGATCCTGATCAGGTACTGCATGCTATTCGGAGAGGTATACACCTCGGCCAATGCAGAGGGAGCCGTGCTGTGGCTTCGTCCCGGTGAATCAGAAATAACCCGGGAAAAAGCAGAAAAAGGGGGGCTGGCCCTGCTTTTACCGCTGGTGGAAAAAGAAGCCCTTGACCGGTTCAATGCGGTCTTTGAATTCCTGGCACCTTATCATAAAAAAGACGCAGCGGAACCTCACTGGTACACATTTGTGATTGGGGTTGATCCTCCATTCCAGGGACATGGGATAGGTAAAGCCTTGATGAATCCCGTGATGGAAAAGGCTTGCAAAACCAACACACCTATCTATCTCGAAACAGCCGATCCTGCCAATATACCTTTTTATCAAAAGCTTGGATTCCAGATGGTTCGTGAGCTGACACATCCCGGAAGTGGATTGAAACTCTGGACATTGATGAAAACATTCAACAGTTAATCTTAATATTCGTTACTTTTATAAGCAAATTATAACAGGCACATCCAATTTTGATATCATGAAACGCAAAGCAACAGCCATATGGCAGGGTAACGGGCTGGAGGGCAAAGGTATTTTAACCTCCACCAGCGGAGTGCTCAATGAAACTCCTTATTCATTCCTCACACGGTTCAAGAACGAAGAGGGCCGGGAAGGGACCAATCCGGAAGAGCTCATTGCAGCAGCCCACAGCGGCTGTTATGCGATGGCGCTGAGCTTCGGGCTGACCAACGCAGGGTTCGTACCCACCGAACTGAAAGTGACAGCGACCGTGAACATCGAACTGGTGACCGATCATTTTGAGATCACAGGCATCCATCTTGACCTGACAGCCAACGTTCCGGGGATCACGGAAGAGAAATTCCTCGAACTGGCCGGTGCTGCCAAGGCCGAATGCCCTGTTTCACGGGCCCTGAAGGCTGTGGAGATCACACTAGAGGCAAAGCTGGTATAAATACCCAAACTTGGGTTCAACCAGGCGATTAAATTGTCAATTGCCCGATTGTCGATTGCCGGTTGTCGATGTTATTTATTCGGCAGGGATCATCCATTGACAATTGAAAATACCAGATGGATAATCGGCAATTATCGCTATGATTTTATAAATTCCATGAAATTATCCCTGTGAATAAGTTTTACATCGGAATCCGGATAAACTGCCTGAAAAGCTTTAGCTGCTCTGATAGGAGCTGAATCCTGCCATTTGAACTCATAAGCGTGCAACCGTCCATCATATTCCTCCAAATAATCTAACTCCTGCTGCCTGTCCGTCCGCCAAAAATATACATTCCTGTACCGACGGTGATACTCGTTGACTTTCTTTCTTTCTGAGATCAACAGGTTTTCCCAGAGGGCACCTGTATCATTTCGTAATGAAAGGGGATTGAACTGGCTTATTACAGCATTCCTGATCCCATTGTCGTAAAAATAAAACTTATGCGACCTTTTCAACTCACTCCTTAAATTTCTTGAAAATGAGGTCAGCCTGAAAATGATAAATGCTTCCTCCAATAAGTATATGTACCGTTCAACGGTTTCCTTATCTGCCTGTACCAGATTGGATAATTCCCGGTAGGAAACCTGGCTCCCGATCTGAAAAGCGAGGGCTTTCACCAGCTTTTCAAGAATTTCTGGTTTCCTGATCCCTTTAAGTGTAAAAACATCCTTGTATAAATAATCAGAAATCAACTCATGCAGCACTTCCTTCTCCCTTCCTGCCTGGTTGATCACTTCCGGATAGGAACCAAAAATCATACGCACCTCCAGCGACCGGATCAGGTCCAGGAAATTTGTGTGAAGTTCAATCTCTTTAAACGATATGGGAAATAATCTGAAAGACCATTTTCTCCCCGTAAGTGATTCCTTTATCTTATCCGTCAACTCAAACGAACTTGATCCGGTGGCAACGAGCTGAATATCAGGACAGGCGTCATGAATGATCTTTAATGTCAAACCGGAGTTTTCAAGCCGCTGTGCTTCGTCAACCACCACCAGTGTTCCGGGAAGAAACAATTCACGGGCCCGGAGTGAATTGATCCCATTGAGCAACGCTCTATCTTCCGGATTGTCAGCGTTCATCCAGAAGGATCGACCAGCATGCTTTTGAAAGATCCCTTTAATTAACGTTGTTTTGCCAACCTGGCGGGGGCCAAGCAACAAAATGGTTTTTCCGGTGAATAACCTATCGGATATTACATCTTCAAGTATTCTTGTTATCATAATTACGTTCTTAACCGACAAATATACGTATTTTTATCGGTTATAGCCCCCAAAAAAACCATTTACTTTTTTCTCATTCAATCCCTCCGAGGTAAATCAGGAATGTCAATTTTTTACTTCGGAATCTTCACCTCCACGTGCTGAACCGTGCCTTCGGTCCGTTGCCGGGTCACTACCACAGGGGTTCCTTTTGGGATCGTATAAGCACTGGTATTCCGAAAGACAAACTGGCAATTGTTTGCATCCAGAAACGAGCTTTCTTCGTTGGGCCTGAGCAGACAGGGACAGTCGATCTGATCCCCGGCATGATAGGGATTGACCGGGCAAATTTTTGCCATAGTTCCCGCGGCATTTTCATTTTTTCGAGCAGAAGGACTGAATAGGATCAGGGCGGCAACGACCAGGGCAACGATGGCCAGAACGATCCAGACGATCTTCTTCCTTTTCATGGTAACAGGGATTGAATAAAAGGTAAATGAACAACTCCGCTAAAATAAGCAATTATCCGATGATTGGGCACTGCCATCTGATAAACCTTGCACTGAATACCATCTCCGGAATATCAAAATGGATTTTTCCGATCATTTAAATTTATACCCGAGCGAAACATACCATCCCATTGGAAATACCTGGCAAGTCCTATCCGCAGATCAAAGTGCTGAAAGTACCCCTCCTGGCTGTAAGGGATCAAACCGATCGATAGAAACTGTCCGGCAATGTAGTTCCGTGCCAGGACGGTTCCATCCGTTCCCAGTCCCCTTCCTTCAAGTGAGTCCGATGCAAGGAAAGAAACATGTTTTTCAAGTTGCTGAGCCAGTTCCGGATCGCTTCCCGTCTGTGCAACTGAAGTCCAGGAAAATAAAAAATGATCAGGAGGAATGTAAGGTTTTCCATGTAAGTTTAGCTAATGTGTATGATGTAGGAAACATTCTCCAAAAAATCATAAAATTTCCCGCATCTATTATCCAAAAATACAAATCCCTGACGTACCAACCGGCTGATATGGAGTACAATATTTTTTTGGGGGTGGGGATGAAATTACCTGATGACCGATTTCGCAAATTCTTCTGCCTGCCTGAATGCTTCTAATATTGTATCGCCGGCCTCACCACCGACCATGCCGGCAAACGAAGGGGCATTCATGCGCGCCACATAGGTATTCCCATCTGCTTTCTCATAAACAGCTATGCGGCATGGAAGCATTGGAGAAACCTCCCGGAATTCATCCCTGGAGAGGATTCGGAAAGCAAGGTCCGGATTGCATAGTTCGATCACTTTAACGGGAAGAACTTCTTTGCCATTCCTCATCATGGTCTCCTGCAGGTCATGTGTCACAGAAATCTTCCAGCCTGTTGCCAGAATGGTTTTTGAAAGCGTTTCGACGGTCTCGTCAAAACCAAAACGGCTCTGGCTTTCGATCATCAGGGAAGGGTTGTTCATAGTACTTTTCTGTGCTGCTGTCATAAGTCCTGATGTTAATAATAGAATTGCTAAAATGTGATTGATTTTCATATCCGTAGATTTAACGGTTCTGATTGTTATAAACAATCTATCCGGGTAATAGTTCATTCAGAAGTCACGCTAAGCTAGCGTTTCCACCCGCGTGCTATCTGCGGAAAACTATTTCTATTGAACAATTATCCAACCATCGCAAAAGCGACCTTGGCTGGTGCGGCCCTGCGGCCGCGGAGCCAAAAAATTCATATTGCTGAAATCAAAGAATATGTACCATGTAAAGAAAAGGTGCCTCACTATTGTGATCATCATGCCTGCTGCCATAATTTTATTCCGACAGAATAAATGAATTAAACTTTTAGCTCCTTTGTATATCTAATTTTTCCGTAGGTTAGCCTTCATTTAATAACTCCATTTGTCAAGCAATGAAAGCCAGGATCCTGATCATCAACCGTTATTGACAATTACGGCAAATAGGAGGACTGGCTCGAAATATACAATCTGAGCGGCCAGGATCAGGATATCGGGGGATACTATCTGAGCGACAATCCGGATGACAACCAGAAATGGGCATTTCCTCAAAGCACCATCCTTGGAGCAGGGGGACGCCTGGTAATCTGGGCATCCGGAAGGGATGAAGCTGCCGCCGGCAAGATTCATACGAACTTCCGGCTATCCCAAACAGGCTCGGATCCTGAATGGATCGTATTCTCCGATCCTTATGGTGACCATCACCGCCAATGAATGGAACGCCCAGATCCACTATACGGTCGACGGAACCGAACCGGCCGCTGCCTCACCAACATACACCGGATTGATCAGCATTTCAACCACACAGGTATTGAAAGCCCGTGTTTTCAGCAACTTTGCCGCCATACTGCCTGGCCTGATCGAATTCCACACCTATTTTATCAACGAAGAGCACGATCTTCCCGTCGTATCGGTGGCGTGGATTGGATCCCCAGGGCACCCACCGCCAATGGGGATACATCCTGTGGGGTGAGGATGCCACCTTCGGGCATTACATCAACTATACCGGCATTCCGGCGCAAAGCCCTTATGCTTCCCCCTGCTACCAGGATGACCTGGCTGGATGGCAGGATCCGGAAAACCACGTGGTCATACTGAACGAATTACGGGAAAATGAGGATTTTGAACAATACTATGTTTCACGCCATATCGACCTTCTTAATACCGCATTCAAGGATGATTACATGCTCCCGATGCTCGACAGCATGGCCTATATCATCGCTTCTGAGATGCCACGGCATCCCGTTCGCTGGGGTGGAAGTATCCCTGGCCCACCGGGCCCGACGGCAACGGGCAAAATCCAATCTTCAAGGGTAAGTTCATCATCCTTTGATCCATCAGGATCCATTTGAGGGATCCAAAACTGTCGCTGATTTTTGGAATTTCGCCAGGCTTAAATTTCACCAAAGTATATTATCTTTGCACCCCACACTCACACCCACACTGACACTGGCTTCCGCTGACTTAGTCAGCTTCAGTCAGCAAAGCCCACACCCGCTTCGGGCCTATAGCTCAGTCGGTTAGAGCAACTGACTCATAATCAGTAGGTCCCTGGTTCGAGCCCAGGTGGGCCCACGGGAAAAATAGCTCTAAATTATTGATATTCAATAATTTAGAGCTATTTTTTTATAATGTGTCAATATATTGAATTTATATTCCAGTATTGATGCCTGTTATTAAGGTATCGATATAAGGTTCCAAAATCAGATTTTACTGATCAGCTCTTTGAGAAGGGGGAGATCAACTTCAATCGTTCTCCAGACAACATCCAGGTCGACATCCAGATAATGGTGGATTAATTTATCACGCATTCCGGCCATATCCTGCCAGGGAATATCAGGGTGTGATTGTGTGAATTGTTGCGTGATCTTTTTCGTTGCTTCACCAATTACTTCTATATTGCGGATCACAGCATCCTGAATCATCACATTTTGCTAGAATTCAGATTTTGAAATACTTATGACAAAATTCTCGATCTTCCCGATGGCTTCAAGAATATGCTCCAGATATACCTGATCATTCTTTATCATCGATATATGATTTGAAGATCCCTCAGGATACTTTCCTTTACTATCTTATTCTTAATGGCTCCCTCAGTAAGAAGGTCAACCTTGATCCCCAATTTTTGAGAAATCATCCTTTCAATGTATACCAACTGGAGTAGCGAAAGGGAGGACTTGAATTTTACAAGGATATCAATATCGCTATTGTCCTGATTTTCTTTCCTGGCATAGGAACCGAAAATTCCGATCATTTCAGGATCATATTTCCTTAATTCGGTAATAATGATATTTTTAACCTCAGGTTTCATAATGTTCTGTTAAACAAAGGTAAGAAATTCTAATTGAAGAGCGACAACTGACAAAATTATGATAGCAAAGGTTACCTATTGCCTGATGAGTTTTCCGGGGATCTTCTTGCATGCGCCGGACAATTTGACCAATCTTTGCCGATTTACTTTTAATTTAATATCGTATTGACTATCAATAATATGCATAAATAAAATTATTCCGGCGTGGATTGATAAATGCATCGGCTCTGTGCAAGTAGATCAGAAATCAACAATCCTTGTTCTTTGTTCGTCAATCAAGTTGTCTCTTTTCTAACCACAATAAAGCAGGCGGTCATCCCGTGAAATATCTTTTCAGACTCAATGACCGTAAAGCCCTGAGTGACCATTGCATTTTCGACATCACCGATGCTGAACAGGTTCACATGCAATGGAATGAGTCCCAGTTTCTTCATCAGGAGCGTTGCTTTGACCTGCAGACGGACCCTGAAAGTCATCTTTTCCTCAAAACATGTGGTTAAGGAGATAAATAACCCTCCGGGTTTCAATAGTTCGTGTATCCTCCGGATCACGTTTTCATGATCCTCCAATAGCTGAAGGAAGGCGTAGGCGATGATCTTACCGAATGAACCGTTCTTCAGCTCCGGACTGAAAATAGTACCCTGGGAGAAGGTAATATTCGGGATTTGTGCCGACTCTTTCTTCTTCATCGCCTCCCTGATCATCCCGGTCGAAATGTCAAGCCCATGGATATGCCGGACCTTGCTGGCAAGCGCTATTGTTTTGGTACCGGTGGCGCAGCCGAAATCAAGCACATGGTCATCCGGATTAAGGTATGTACTTGTTTTGGCAAGGATATCGGTGTAAACCGCCGCAAACTGTTTTTCACTGTTATCATAACGCCTGGCTTGCTTATCCCAGAATGTCTGTACGCTTTGAGTCATGTTGTTTTATTATACCATCCAAAAATTCCAACGGTGGATAACAAACTCCTTTTGTTTCTCCCTGAATATAATGGCCCGTTCACATGACTATTGCTTGATTTCAATGACGCCTGCCTGCAGTAATGGATCGAACATGTTTACGGCTCCCCCATGTTCAATTATTTTACCATCCTTGATCCGGTCAACATTAACACCATGAAATGTTATTGGTTTTCCTGTGGGTTTCATGCCAAACCATTCGTCAGTGAATGTGCCCGTGGCAGAATAGACAGTCACCACCCACTCCCCTTCGGATAGTTGATTTTCTATCGACAGGCTCAGATCGGGAAAGACCCTTCGTACACCCAGCACGTGATCGATGGCCCCTTGAATTCCTATCGGGTAGCGTTTCCCTTCATATACTTCAGTATAATCTTCTGATATGAATTCATTGATCATGGAAATATCCCCTGTGTTTTCAATACGATCAGCGTATTGACGGATAATCGTTTTGTTATCAGGTGTTTTCATAATTAGTCTGGATTATTTTGCATCCTATGCATCACCATTACTGTTCAATTACACAATCCCTTGTGATCCTAAGCAATACCCACTATGCATATACTTTTCCAAAAATACGGGATAACGCAGATCGTTGGATGAATCGTTGAGAATAAATTTGTTATGACCGTCGATATGAGAGGAAAAGGGATTTACGAACAAAGGAACTAGGATTTTTGATTTCTGATTTACTTCAAAAATTAAAAATCAACATTCCTCTGTTCGTCAATCATTACTTCCCCCAGGTTCTGCCCAAACCAGTGGAAGGGCCAGCTTATTTACGGAAAATGCCATTATCATCCAATTCCTGCCTGCCTTTCTCGGTCAGGAAGGGCAGGAATACCGAAACAATTCCTTTCAGGTAAATGGGCTTCAGTTCATGATAAGGCTTGCCGTAGTCATATAATTCAAGATTAATGAACCAATTGGTCAATAAATTGGTCAATTGAAATAAAAAGATTTCATAAGTGTCCTTTTCTAAAATCCGGGAATGCAAGGATCCCACATTGACAACGGCCTCGATGGTTCTTCGTATGTTTTCCCGGTTATTGGAATATGCTTCCTGAACATGGGATCTCATTTCATCCCTGAACTTCAGGGATGACACTACATATCGCATAGCGCACCTGTAATCATATTGAAGATTCATTGCATTCGAGGCTGTATGAATAAACGAATCGAACGTGAGCAGGTCTAATTTCCTTTTCATTCGCAATTCCAGTAATTTATTCTCATAATCCTGGGCAATGGCGATAAACAGCAGGTCCTTGTTCCGAAAATGATGAGTCAACCGGCCAAGTGTTGTATCCATCAGTTCAGCCAACCTGGCTAATGTTATCTGTATACCATAGTCGTTGAAAATCTGCCTGGATCTGTTAATGATCTCATCACGAGACTCTTTCCCTTTACTATATAGCGTCATAGCTATTTTTTTGAATATTTTTGACACAAACAAAAACAAAAAAAATTTTTTTTGTTTATATCCCTTTGTTTATATCCCATAGATGATTTTAGTTATGTTTTTTGAGGTGGATGGACGATTGAGGACGATCCTTTGACGGTGTATGGTAGTGAAAATTCTATTGCAGGAATATTATACAAAGTTGATGATAACGAAATGATTATGATATTTATTGAGCAAGATACATATGAAATTTATCATTTGATAAAGTAAGATGTACGCCTAATATGCACGTGCGTAGCCACTTGGTAACAAAGGGTATGATGGATTAAAAAAGGGAAGATAGTTTATTGGAAGAGAGTTATAGGTGACAGTTTCGTAAGTGATCTATGGATTGAATACCCTCCTGAAGACAAAGATCAAATAGAACCCTACTTGAAAAGAATGTCAATTTCATCTACAAGCCATTAAATCTTCAATTCAATTAGATTATATGCCAGTAATGTTTTTTACATAGAGAAAAAGATATTATTTCCGTGGGGACGCCGACCGTGTCGATTGGTACGAGGAGGACAAGGGCAGTATTCAGGTCCGGTTGAAAAGCGGCAAGGTGTTGATCATCAACAGTAGTTGTTTCAGGTTAGTAGAATTATTTATTAAAAGATCAGTAATACTTCCCCAAAAAGCAAACAAGGCAGATTGGGGACAGCACGGAAAGGCCAAAAGCGACATTGGCAATACCTGAGTTTCCGCCCTGAACCAAACCGGTACCACTTCCTGAAATAAAATGCTGCCACCAA
>DAOQWY010000039.1:3255-16415 GCA_035342335.1 Bacteroidales bacterium | reverse complement strand
TTGGTGGCATCATTTTATTTCAGGAAGTGGTACCGGTTTGGTTCAGGGCGGAAAATGAGGCCGTTACTTCGACATCAAAGGGGAGGACCTATGGACTGGAGATCTATTTCAGGGACACCGACCTGATGGGATTCAACATCCTGTCATCCTATACCCTCGTCAGAAGCGAGTTCACCAACAACAAGGATGACTACATCGCTTCGGCGTGGGACAACAAGCATCTGTTCAACATCACGGTGATCCGCCAGTTTGCCAAAACCTGGAACGCAGGAGTGAAATGGCGTTTTGTGGGCGGAGCGCCCTATACGCCTGCTGACCTCGACCAGTCGAGCCTGATCGAATCCTGGGAGGTGAATAACCGTGCCATTCCGGATTACGACCGGTACAATACCCTACGGCTGACCCGGTTCCATCAGCTGGATGTCCGTGTCGATAAAGAGTTTTTCTTTAAGAAATGGTCACTGAATCTGTATGTGGATATCCAAAATGTCTATAACTTTAAGGCCGAGACGGCTCCTGATTATACGAACCTCGATGCGAACGGCGTTCCGGTGATCAATCCCGCTGATCCCACGCGGTATGTGCTGAGGGAAATCGGAGGCGACACAGGGACGGTGCTGCCGACGGTGGGGGTGATTGTGGAGTTCTAAGGTACATGGAATTTGAGAGGAGAGAGGAGAAAGGAGAGAGGAGAGAGGAGAAATATATTTATATATAACGATAGTTGCATTTTTAGTATTAAAATTCACAATAAGATGAAGAAATATAGTTTGGGATTGATAATGCTTTCTATAACATTATTCGCCTTTTCGTGCAGCAGTCATTTGCAGCAGGGCAGGATGAAATCCGCGCCTGCGGAGACCCTTGTCCTGCAGACGAACCTGGGGGGGAAGGGAGTTGCCCTGGAAGTGAAGATGCTGGCCGGGGAGCAACATAATCACCCGATGATGGCCATCTGGGTGGAGGATACCGACGGTAAGTACCTCCAGACGCTGTACGTTAACAAATCCGTTGCCACCAGCATTTACGGCCACGGGGACAAGTCGAGTGGCGAATGGCTGCCCGGCACGGTGCGCCGGCCCGCGGCACTGCCCTACTGGGGGCACCAGCGGGGCATCGAAGCATCGGATGGCCTGTTCGTCCCTGATCCGCTGAATCCCGTTCCGGACGCTTACACCGGCCCAACACCGCCGGGGGATTTCGTACTGAAGACGCGTACGGATCAGGTCCTGACCGGTAAGGTCAACATCCTTTTTGAGATCAATCAGTCGTGGGACTGGAACGACTACTGGAACAATGGCCTCTTTCCTGACGATCAGGATTACCGGGGCTCCGCACAGCCTGCCGTGGTCTACCGTGCCACCATTGACCTGTCGGAACCGGAGCAGGAGTATGTGCTCGTTCCCATTGGACATTCGCATTACAGCGGAGCCGACGGCTCACTGAATCCCGACCTGAGCACGCTGACCACCGCACTGGACATAGCCGGGGAAATAAAGGTCAGGATCATACCCACGAATTGATGATGGGTAATTGGCTTCCTTTGAATATATTTGCCGAAAACAGACAAATTTAATATACTCCTCCCCCGTGAGGTTGTGTCAAAAGTCATTTTACACCGCAAAGCCGCGAAGCCGCTAAGAAAAAAAATATTGATTATGAGGACTTTGCGTCTTTGCGTCATTGCGGTTTTCATTATAATAATCCCTTTTGACACAACCTCGTGCAGGGGTAGGGTACAGTGTAAATTTTCCGGAGCCAACAACATTTTTCCTATGACCATTCATCAAGAGTTGATCGACAGGATCCTCAGCGACAATGATATTTTCGTTCAGTCGCACGATCCCGCGTATTTCCAGGCCCACGCGCACGGGCAATCACCACGCGTCACGATGCTTACCTGTTCCGACTCGCGGGTATGTTCCCGCATCCTGTCGCAGGAATCGGTGAACAACGTATTCGTCATACGAAACATTGGCAACCAGGTGTCCACCTGCGAGGGATCCCTTGATTATGCCGTTTACCATTTGAAAACGCCGCTGCTGGTCATTGTCGGGCATTCCGACTGCGGTGCAATCAAGGCCCGCATGAAAGGGGTGATGGGGGAGCCGGATACGATCCGGCGGGAATTGCTCACCCTGCCTGCCTGTCCCGGCGGTCCGTATGTCATTGGCGACAATGAGGATCAACTGCTGGAGAACATCTTTGAGAACATCCGCTATCAGGTGCGGATGGCAACCGTGCGCTATGCCCGGCTCATCAAAAACGACGAGCTGCGGATTGTGGGTGTCTATTACGATTTCCACAACGACCTCGGCCAGGGATGGGGAAGGGTGGTGGTGGTGTAGGATCGGCAAACGGCAATCAGCAATCGGCAATCGGCAATCTGTCAATTCAGATAGCAGATAGCAGATAGCCGATAGCCGATTCAGATAGCTTGCAACAACGAACAAAAATACCGTTTTGAAGTCCCATCACATAACCGATCTGATCAAGCAGGGCGAGAATCAGAGCCTTGATTTCAAGTTTGAGATTTCCGATTCACGGAAGATTGCGCGGACGCTGGTGGCCTTTTCGAATACGGATGGTGGTACGTTGCTGATCGGGGTGAAGGACAATGGCGTGATTGCCGGCATCCGGTCGGAGGAGGAGAAGTACATGGTGGAGACGGCAGCGCTGATGTACACACGTCCGATGGTGCGGTATGCGACCAAGGAGTGGCAGGTTGAGGGGAAGACGGTGCTGGAGGTCGTCATAGCAAAAGGGGATGAGCGGCCGTATTTTGCGCTGGAGCCCAGCGGCAGGTGGATGGCGTATATCCGTGTGAAGGATCAAAACCTGCTGGCAAACCGTGTGCTGTTGAAGGTCTGGGAGAAGGCCCCGGAAGAGGATGGGGTGGTTATTCACTATACGGAAAAAGAGAGGCTGTTTCTCGATTACCTCGACCGGAACGGGACCGTCACGCTGGCGGAGTTATGCGAGGTGGCGGGCATTTCGCGCCACAAGGCCGAGGGACTGCTGGTGGATTTCATCCGGATGAAGATCATCGAGATGGTCTTCACCGAAAAAGAGGTTTATTACCGGTTCCGGGAGACGGTGCAATAAATATTGCGGTGCTACGCACCACAAATATTCCGGTGCTACGCACCACAAATATTCCGGTGCTACGCACCACAAATATTCCGGTGCTACGCACCTACAAATATTGCGGTGCTACGCACCTACAAATGTTACGGTGCTACGCACCACAAATATTCCGGTGCTACGCACCTACAAATATTCCGGTGCTACGCACCACAAATATTGCGGTGCTACGCACCACAAATATTGCGGTGCTACGCACCTACGTGGAGATTGGTGGGATATGGATGCTACAAATATTTTGGTGCTCTGCACCAAAATATTGAAAAAAGGACCAGCGGCGGAGCACCATTTTATTTAATGCAAATTCCACGGATTAAAAATAGGTGCGTAGCACCGCAATATTAATAGGTGCAGCGCACCGGGATATTTATCCCAAAATCAACGAATTATAATGTAGGTGCAGCGCACCGAGATATTTATATACACCACAATATCCAATTTATGGCAAATACCTACACACAATCCTATTTTCATCTGGTTTTTGCAGTTAAGAACCGTGAAGCCCTGATTATGAAGCAATGGAAAAATGAATTAGAGATGTACATCACAGGGATCGTGCAAAATCATAAACATAAACTACTGGCCATCAATTCTATGCCTGACCACATTCATATCTTCATTGGCTATAACGTAAATCATCTCATCCCCGATCTGGTAGAAGAGATCAAGACATCCAGTAATGCGTGGATCAAGCAGATGAAGTATACGAATATAACGATGTGTATTTGTTTGATTTCTATGATGATGCAGCATTAGGGGAATAATCATCCCATTGCAAAACAAATATTCTGGTGCAACGCACCACACGGATAATCCGAAGCAAACTGTACCACCGAATCCGGAGTAAAGTGGTACACTTTCCACCGGATTTAGTGGTACACTTTCACCGGATTATACAATTAAAATCTAAAAATGATTAAGGAATCTGCAAAAATGGTCTAATTTTGCACGTATGCTGGAAATAAAACGACATATGAATGTGCCGGAAGGTTCATTTTTCCTTTTTGGCCCCCGGGGTACCGGCAAATCTACGTTTGTCAAAAGCCTGATTGATCCTGATACGTTGTATGTTGATTTTCTGGATCCGGAAACATTCAGGATATATGCAGCTTTTCCCGAAACATTGATCAAGACCGTAAATGCATTGAAGCCTGTTCAGGTGATCATTGATGAAGTCCAGAAAGTTCCTCAGATACTGGAAGTTGTTCACAAGACCATGGAAGAGAAAAAAATTCGGTTCATTCTGACGGGTTCCAGTGCGCGCAAACTTAAAAAAACGGGGGCTGATATGCTTGGAGGGAGAGCGGTGAATTGCAGGATGCATCCGTTTGCGGCAGGCGAATTGGGCAATACCTTTTCACTCGACAGGGCATTGCATACCGGACTGATCCCGGTTGTGGAGAGAAGTCCGGAACCATCAAAGACATTATCAGCCTATGTGGATGTTTATCTGCGTGAAGAGATCATGGCAGAAGGACTGGTCAGAAATCTTGGAACATTCGCACGGTTTCTGGAGATCATCAGCTTTTCCCACGGCTCTGTGCTAAACATCAGCAACCTTGCAAGAGAGTGTCAGACTGGCAGGGGCATTATAGCCGGTTATCTGGAGATCCTTGAAGATCTTCTGTTGGGATACCGCATTCAGGTTTTCACCCGCAGGGCGAAAAGAAAAACATCCGCACATCCGAAATTTTACTTTTTTGATAACGGATTATACCGACGATTACGGCAAAGGGGACCGCTTGACCTGGAATCCGAGATAACCGGTCCGGCCCTCGAAGGTCTTATTGGCCAGCATTTGAGAGCATCCATTGATTTTGCATTTCCTGATTCCCGGTTGTTTTTCTGGCGGTCACTGGCCGGCAATGAAGTTGATTTTATCCTTTATGGTGATAAACAATTTGTTGCCATAGAAGTGAAGAACACCAGCGTGGTGCGGCCAACTGACTATAACGGGCTGACCTCTTTCGGTGACGATTATCCCGAAGCATCCCTTATTCTACTATACAGGGGAAGTATCGTAATGAAGCACAAAAACATCCTTGTACTCCCGGTGGAACTCTTTCTGAGAAATCCGGAAAAGTATCTCCGTAGTTCTTAATGTGCCCCACCCTCGATGGGGGAGGGTGGTGGTGGTGTAGGATCGGCAATCGGCAATCGGCAATCAGCAATCTGTCAATTCAGATAGCAGATAGCCGATTCAGATAGCTTGCAACAACGAGCAAAAATACCGTTTTGAAGTCCCATTACATAACCGATCTGATCAAGCAGGGCGAGAATCAGACGCTGGATTTTAAATTTGAGATTTCCGATTCAAGGAAGATTGCACGGACGCTGGTGGCTTTTGCGAACACGGATGGCGGAACGTTGCTGATCGGGGTGAAGGACAATGGCGTGATTACCGGCATCCGGTCGGAGGAGGAGAAGTACATGGTGGAGACGGCAGCGCTGATGTACACACGTCCGATGGTGCGGTATGCGACCAAGGAGTGGCAGGTTGAGGGGAAGACGGTGCTGGAGGTCGTCCTAGCAAAAGGAGAGGAGCGGCCGTATTTTGCGCTGGAGCCCAACGGCAGGTGGATGGCGTATATCCGGGTGAAGGATCAGAACCTGCTGGCGAACCGTGTGCTGTTAATGGTCTGGGAGAAGGTGCTTTAAATATTCCGTTGCTGCGCACCGCCCCGGTACGATGGATTGTGCCGTGTGGTGTGGTGGAACAAATGGAGGTTGTTCTCAAGTAACTGCTTTATGATGTCGATCCTTTCCCGGTCATCACATTCCTGTTGTAATTTAACGGAACGGAGATTACCACCCGCGTGCCGGCAGGCTGCTGGTGATCATCGTAAAGATCGGTTATCTCCTGCAGCAAGGGTGGCCGGTTGTACCTGTTGTACATCGCAAAGAGCTGCTCCATGATCTTCAACCCTTTCCCGGTGGAGGTGGACTTTACTAACTTTGTTTGTTTGCGGCCAATGCCATCATCCTCCACCCTGATGATCAAATATTCATTTTCCGCGGAGATGGAGATACGTAACAGGCCCGGTGACCCTTTCGGCACCAGTCCGTGCTTCAGCGCATTCTCAGCATGCGTCTGGATGATCATCTTGGGTATTTCGGATTCCATGTATACATCAGGAGCCAGGTCAATCAGGTAATTGAACTTGTCACGGAACCGGGACTTCTGGAGTTCGAGATAGCTTTTTGTGAATTCCAGCTCTTCCGAAAGGGGCCGGCTGAGCTGATCGGAAGATGCAACCAGGGTGCGGACCATCTTCGAGAAGTTCATGATGCTTTTGTACGCTTCATCCCGGTTTTCCTTGTAGATGGATGATCCGATCATATTGATCACGTTGTACAGAAAATGCGGATCCATCTGGGATTTGATGCTGCTCAGATGAAAAGCGGTCAGCTGCTTTTCGATCTCATACCTTTTCTTTAACTGGATGTGCTGCAAAAGACGGATGAGAAGAACGAATCCAAGGATGGTGATGTAGATCCCTGTGTATATTGCCGGCTTCCAGTTGTAAACCGGATTCAATCCGTAATCAAAGAGAAACAATTTATCGTTGCTTTGGATGGAAAGTTGCCCGGGACCTTTACCTGCCAGTTTGACTGAGCAAATCAGATCATACGCCGGCCTTGGGACCGGCAGAGAAACAGGATGCGTAAAGTCTTCTCTGAATAAAAAATACTGATCGAAGCTGGAATGTGGAATGAGGTATTCTGTTCTTCCATTTTGATCAATATCAATAGATTGAAGTTGGTGGGCGTGAATGGGATATTTACTGACCTGATGAAGCTTAAGAGCAGTGTCGATCGAAACGATGCCCAGTGACTGAATGAGGGCAAAGGTATGAGAATGCAGTGCAGGTTGACACGGTATTAAAGACAATCTATCCAGTGTATCTGAATTTTTAAAGATCCTTCTCCTGATCACACGTCCATCAAGAGTCGAAAGGAATAACTGGTCATCTATTTCTGAGTTTCCTGCAAAGTTGTAGCCGCTGATGAGCGCATATTGTCCCGATGCGTTTCTGATCACAACAGATTCCAGACTTGCAATTTTTCCCGGAAATTCCATAGGTGAAAATAAAAAATTCAGGTCGCTGTCAAGCACCATCAGCCAGCAGCTTTGATCGGGATAGGGAATGACAGAATCATGAATATTGTCTGAGGCATAGGAATCAATGATGATCTCTTCTTTGTCATCCTGGTCCGGATCGATGAAATGTATGTCTGATATAAAGTTGCCGCTCCTGGGAGATACACGGAGTGAATCGTTGTTAATATAATAGGCAAATACATTCCTGGGTTGCAGTGAAAATCCTGAATTTATGGCAAAAACCAGCTCCCCGAAACCATCGCTGTTGAGATCGGTCACTTTTCCGCCAATAACGTTTGCATCTGGATCAACCTGATTTTTAGCAACCATCGTTGTGGCAATGCATCTGTTCCGGATGTTGAAAGCCGGCCTTTCGGTAAATTCCATGACATGCAGCAGAATACTATCCTTTGATCTGCTGAACAGGAAGATTTCGTCCCGACCATTATGGTCCGAATCACCTATGATAAACCGCTTCCCCCAGGGCAAAAAAACTCCCCGGATATTCCACTGATCCATATCACCTTTCCTGGTCCGGATTACGATATAAGATCCTCCTGCCACATTTTGCCCTGTGATGATCCGTTCTGACCAGCCATCGTGATCCAGGTCAGCATAATAGTATTCTGCTCTATCATCTACCTTCTGATATTCAACCAGCGTTGCCTTGAATTTTTGAATCCCCAGCGGAACGAAAATGATGATCAGCAACGTCACCACCAATGCCTGAAAGAGCGGGTTTAAGAAGAAATATATAAAGAATCGCCGCATCATATTCCGGATCGGATTTACGAAGGATTTTTGACAAAGTGCAATTTATTAATTATTTTTACGAGATCAAATCAAGTATGGAAAATATTCCAAAGAAAATTACCACACTGATTGTTGAAGACGAGCCCGTTGCGGTTGAATTGCTGGAAGCTATGCTGGATGATGCCGGTGGCATTGAGATCGTCGACCGGTGTCAGACGATTGCCGGCAGTTTGCGATCCGTTTTGCAATTTCAACCGGAGATCATTTTTCTGGATATACTCCTGGGCGAGGAAAATGGATTTGATCTTATCAATGCGCTGCGCGATTATGATGTGAATCCCTCCGTCATTTTTGTCACCGGGCATGATGAGTTTGTATTACAGGCCATTCGCCATGCCGCTTTTGATTACCTTTTAAAACCTGTTGATCCTGAAGAACTGAAAAAAACACTATCAAGGTACCGTAAGCGGAAAGTTGAATCATTCCATCGGCAGGCCGGAAATTTATCAGCCTGGCTTGAAGCAGCCCGGAAGATCCGGTTCAATACGATAGGCGGTTTTATACTCGTCAGCCCGGCGGAGGTTCTGTACTGCGAGGCAAATGGTAATTACACAGATATTTTTCTTGTTGACGGAAAGAAACATATGATCTCAAGAAATATCGGGGAGATTGAGAAATTATTGATGAATAATCCTGAGTTTTTCCGTATCAGCCGTTCGATCATCATTAACAGCAAGTACCTGAAGGAGGTGAACAAAAAGCAAAAGCTGTGCATTCTGACCACGGATAAAACGAATTATTCTTTGGCCATCTCAAAGGATCATATTAAAGATATTGAACAGGCATTCTAACCGTCGAACTATCCCGGTGCGCTGCACCTACATCAGAAAAAATCCCCTACGTACGGCTTCTTTTTGGTCTGCTTGTCCCAGCAAAGCCTGATCTCGTGTGAACCTACATTGTAGTTCCCTATGTCACCCAGATAGGAATCGAATGAATAGCCGATCTTCAGTCGTGAACTCACGCGCAGTTCGGTCAGCATCACGAACGACCGGGTGTTCGACCGGTACGACGCGCCCACCCAGATCAGGTTGTTGATCTTCAGGGCCGTGTTGATATCCACTCCCCAGTTGCCTTCTTCCCAGTATTTCACCAGCACCGAGGGTTTGAGCACCATATTCCTGATCTTGATGAACCCGCCGGTATACAAATAAACATTCTGGGTGAATGCAAATTCGGAGTACTCCCGATTGTCGTACAGGGCCAGAAAGTATTTGTCGAAAAGATGTGTGGTGGAGAATCCCATAAAGAAATCCGGAGTGTAGTAGTACACGCCGAAATTGGCATCCGGCAGCGTCAGGGGCTTGGGCTGCACGATCAGGTAGTAGTCGTTCATGTTTTCCATGCTCAGCTCCTGCCAGTCAATACGGGTTTGCTTCAAACCAAACTGCAAACCCATTGACAGCTTTCCTACCGGGAATTCGAGGATGTAGGCGTAGGTGGTCATTACGCCGAAGTCAACGGTAGGTCCCAGCCTGTCAACGTACATATATCCGCCCAGACCGATCTTTTCGTTACGCAGCATTCCCTGTCCGCTCAGGGTGATGGTGTTCGGCGCACCGTTCAACCCGATCCACTGGTGCCGGTCGACCAGGTGGAAGATCGGCTTCTCCTGGATGCCGGTAAAGGCCGGGTTTAAAATATGATAATTATGAAGGTATTGATAATACAACGCGTCCCGCTGCCCGAAGACGCCTGCGCTTATCAACAGGAACAGATGTATGAAAATGTATTTTTTCATTTTATCTATAATTACTACCCTTAAATCATAATAATGTATTTCTCCTCTCTCCTCTCTCCTCTCTCCTCTCTCCTCTCTAATCTCTGTATAAAAACACCCATCCCTTATACATCGCCTGGTACTCGGATATCGTCAGGAAGTAGTAATAGGTCCCGTTCGGTACCATCTGACCATCCTTGTCCAGTCCTTCCCAGCGGTTGTCTCCATTATCGTAATGTTCAATTTCGGCAATGATCCCGCCCCAGCGGTCCATGATGACCACCCTGTTGGTGGGATAAAGCTCAATGCCCTTGATCTTCCAGTAATCGTTAATGCCATCGCCGTTGGGTGTCAATGCGTTATAAATGATGAACGGTGGCTCGGGCAGGATGTCTTTCCTGAATACTTCGATACGAACGGTGGCCGTATCACTCAGCGGCGGATTTCCGTCGTCATAGATTTGATAGGTGAATTCGTCGGAGCCAATGTAATCGTTGAACGGGCTGTACAGGATCGTGCTGTCGACCATGATCTTGATGGAAGCGCCATGCAGCGGCGCTGTCAGGATCTCGTAATTCACGATCCTTCCATCGGGATCGTAGTCGTTGGCCAGCACGTCGATGACCACCGGGATATTCATGGTGGTTGAATCCAGGTCATCCCTTGCCACAGGTTTTTGATTGAAGTACTCCACGATGATGTAAACCGTTGCCGTATCGCATGCGCCGGTGTAGTCACAGAGCTCGTATTTCAGGCTGTCGACTCCCGAGAAGCCGAAATCGGGCGCGTAGTCCAGGAACCGGATGTCGCTGTTCAGATAATACAGGCCGTGTTCGGGTTCCTCGACGACACTGACCGTGATTGGATTGTTGCTCCCGATGCAATACAGGTCATTGCCCAGGATGAAGATGTTGATGGGCACGTTGTTCAGGGTGGAAGCATAATCGTCATTGGCAATCACGGTGCTGACTGCCGTAACCGTGGACAGGCAGGTGTCTCTGTTCCCGTGCATATCTTCCACCGTCCATATGACCTTTGTCACTCCAAGCGGATAATAACCGCTTGCGTTCGACTGGCCATTGACGCTGTTCACCGGACTGTATGCTCCGCAGTTATCTGAGACAACAGGCACAGGCACTTCAACATACATCGAACAGTTGCCGGCTGAAGCCACACTGTATACATCCTGGCACTGGATCACGGGCGGTTCGTTGTCCACGACAGTCAATGACTGCGTGCAGGTGTCGGTATTGCCATGGACATCCGTCGCGATCCATTGGATTGTATGGGTTCCGACAGGAACCTGTCCGGACGGGAATAGCTGGGCAAAATCGCTGGTGACGGTTCCGATGCCGCAATTATCCGTTGCAACAGGTAACCCAAGGTCGATCTCCAGCGCGAAGCATTCGCCCTCGTCAGCGTTTACTGTAACGGGTGGCGGACAGGTAATCTCCGGTGCGTGGTCGTCCACAACACCGACGGTCACCGTGCCTTCTGCTTCACAGCCAATGGAGTCTATCACCCGGTATGAATAGGTACCCGGCATCAGACCTGTGAATTCACCTATTGTATCACTAACGCCGTTGAGTGTATACGTATAGGGCAGTGTTCCTCCGAGAGCCGTCAGAATCACCGATCCGTCGTTCTCATTTTCGCAGGTTGCGTGGATGACCATTTCGGTGACAACCAAGGTAGTTATCGAAAGGATCATTTCGGAAGAATCAGCAGGGCAGATGTTGCCGATACTGTTTGCAACAAGCGTCAGGATGACCGTACCGGCATCCAGATCTGCCGTGCTAAGAGTATAAACCGGATTCAGGATGGTGTTGTCGCTGAATGAGCCGGTGCCGCTGGTGGCCCACCGCAGTGCGCTGAAATTGTCAGCGGTGGCATCCGTCAGGACAAAGGAAGCATTTTCGTCCCAGCAGATGGCCGCATTCGGACCGGCATACACAACGACCTGCTGCACGATGGACAGAATCAGGGTGTCGCTCACCGGGTCACAGGGCGCCACCGGCTGAGATGTCATTATCAGCAGAACGCTTCCTGCCTGAATGTCGTCAGGCCCGGGAGTATACAACGGGTGCAGAGCGGTTGTATCGTCAAAGGTTCCGGTGCCGCTTGTTGTCCATATCCTCCCTTCCGTATTGCTTTCAAAGGCTCCGGTCAGCTGGTAGGCAGTCCCCTCGCACACGGTATCGTTTTCACCGGCAAAGACAACCGCCTGCTGTATGATGATCAGAATGACCTCATCGGCGGCTTCGCTACAGGAGCCGTTTCCGAAGGCGGTAAGGGTCAGGGTGACGAGGCCGGTGTTGATATCGGTAAGGCCTGGAGTGTAGATGGCATTCAGTAAGGCGGGATCGTTAAATGTTCCTGTTCCGCTGGTGGTCCAGAGGATGGAGGAGTAGTTGTAAGCCGTACCGGAAAGTGTGATGTTTGAGTCGGAGCAAAGAGTCGTGTCATCGCCGGCATCCGCTATCGCCATCATGCTAATGGACAGGATCATGGAGGAAACGGCATCCGGGCAGGTTCCTTCTCCCGTGGCAGTCAGTGTCAGTTCAACACTGCCATTAAGGATGTCATCCGCACTCGGCGTATAGACCGGGTTCAGGATGCCGTTGGCACTGAAGGTTCCCGTACCGGAGGAAGTCCAGGCAAGACTCAGATAATTGTCGGCCGTGGCTTCAGTCAGCCCGAAGGTATCGCCCTCGCATATTGCCGCGTCCGGGCCGGTGTATGCCGTGGCAGCGATCACCAGTGTCAGTATCATTTCGTCACTGGTGCTACCGCATGCCCCGTTTCCATAGGCGGTAAGTGTTAAGATTACGAGGCCGGTGTTGAAATCGTTCAAGTCAGGAGTATAGGTGGCCTCCAGCAGGGTCGGGTCATCATAAGAGCCGGATCCGCTCGTGGTCCAGAGTACGGATGAATAATTGGATGCCGTTCCGGCAAGTGTGTAACTGACTTCGCTCGTACAGAGTGTTGAATCTTCCCCTGCACTGGCAACAGGGGCGCCGGTGATGGACAGGATCATGGAGGAAACGGCATCCGGGCAGGTTCCTTCTCCCGTGGCGGTCAGTGTCAGTTCAACACTGCCATTAAGGATGTCATTCGTACCGGGCGTATAGACCGGGTTCAGGATGCCGTTGTCACTGAAGGTTCCCGTACCCGAGGAAGTCCAGGCAAGACTCAGGTAATTGTCGGCCGTGGCTTCGGTCAGCTGGAAGTTTTCTCCTTCACAGATCGCCGCGTCGGGACCGGCATAGGCCGTCGAGGCGATTACGAGCGTGAGTATCATTTCGTCACTGACGGAGTCGCAGGAACCGTTTCCATAGGCGGTAAGTGTTAAGATTACGAGGCCGGTGTTGAAATCGTTCA
>DAOQWY010000039.1:2890-3155 GCA_035342335.1 Bacteroidales bacterium | reverse complement strand
AGGGGCGCCGGTGATGGACAGGATCATGGAGGAAACGGCATCCGGGCAGGTTCCTGCACCCGTTGCAGTCAGGGTCAGTTCAACAGATCCATTCACAATATCGTCGGCACCCGGATAATAGGCCGGGTTAAGGATCGTATCGTTGTCAAAGGTGCCTGTGCCGGAGGTTGTCCAGAGCAGGGACGTATAGTTTTCTGCCCAGGCACCGGACAGCAGCAGCGTATCGCCCTCGCAGATGGCTGTCGTGTCGCCGGCATACGCCATG
>DAOQWY010000039.1:0-2790 GCA_035342335.1 Bacteroidales bacterium | reverse complement strand
CGCTGAAGATTCCGTTGCCGCTGGTGGTCCAGAGGACGGAGGAATAATTGGATGCTGCGCCGGAGAGGATAATGGTTGTGTCGCTGGTACAGAGGGAAGCATCATCACCTGCACTTGTCGTGGGTGCCAGGGTGATGATCAGCAGCATCGTGTCGGATGCGACCGGACAGTATAGGGATCCCTGAGCCGTGAGGATCAATTTAACCCAGCCATTTGTAATATCCTGATTTCCAGGAGTATAAGTCGGATTTATTGCATTGGGATTGTCAAAGGAACCCGAACCGAAGGAAGATGTCCAGCTGACAAAGGAATAATCGGTAGCCGATGCGTCGAAGAGCTGGTAGGTGTCTCCTTCGCAGATGGATGCATCGCTGCCGGCAAAAGCTGTTGGCGCCTTGAAAATACCCAGGTTCAAGGTGTCGCTTACGCTGCCACAGGAGCCGTTACCCACGGAAGTCAGGATCAGGGAGATCATTCCCAGGTCAATATCATCCGAACTAATCGTATACGTTGTTTGGAGTTGCGTTGGATCCGCAAAGACTCCGCTGCCGGTGGATGTCCAGAGAATACTTGCATAATTTTCTGCAAAACCAGAGAGTGAATAGACACTGTCGATTGAACAGATGATGCCATCAGGTCCTGCATTTGCCACCGGCGCGCCAGTAATGGTCAGGACCATGCTGGAGGAATCCGGGGCGCAGTTCCCGAGGCCATGAGCGATCAGGGTAAGCGTCACGGTGCCGGATGCGATGTCTTCCGGTCCGGGTACATAGGTCGGATTCAGAATGGTGATATCATTAAAGGATCCGGTTCCGGAGGAGGTCCACTCCAGAGAAACATAGAAATCAGCCGTTGCATCTGCCAGCGTATAACTTTCGCCTTCGCAGATGATCGCATCGGGTCCCGCATTGGCGGAAGCAGACAACCAGATCGTTAATGTCATCTGATCGCTAACATCCGGGCAGGTGCCGTTGCCCTCTGCCAAAAGGGTAAGCACGGCAAACCCCAGCGAGATATCGTTGACACCGGGTGTATAGGATGCCGTAAGGGATCCGGGATCATCAAAAATCCCATCACCACCGGTTGACCAGAGCAGAGACGAATAATTTACAGCAGTGGCCTGAGTCAGGAAGGGGAATTCGTTTGAACAGACGGATGCATTGTCTCCTGCGTTGACATCAGGCGGGCCTGTGATGGTTAGCGTCATCTCATCCACTGCATTGGGGCACCCGCCTGCACCAAACGCCGTGATTTCAAGGACAACGGATTCGTTCTGGACGTCCTCCGGCCCGGGAGTATAGGTGGGATTTACGATACCGTAATTGTTGAATGTACCCGTTCCGGAAGTGGCCCAGTGGATTGCCGAATAATTCCCGGCCGTTGCGCCCGATATCGTGCAGGGCTCCTGGCCGCACACGGCGTCATCCGGCCCTGCATCAGCGGATGCATCCAGCCAGATCGTCACCAGTTTGGCATCATCGAATTCACCGCAGTCCCCAAAACCGGTGGCTGTGAGGATCAGGTATACCTGGCCATTGGCAATATCCTCGTTTCCCAGGTCATAGGTTGTGGTCAGCGAGGACGGGCTGGCGAATGTTCCATTTCCCGATGTTGACCAGAGGATGCTGGAATAGTTGGTGGCCGTGCCTGTTACGGTGACGAATCCTACGCTGCTGCAAACATCCTCATCATAGCCTGCTTCCACTGTAGGCGCTTCGGTGATGGAAAGGAGCATTGACGACGTTGCCGGTGGGCAGCCTTCCCCTTCGCCCCAAGCGGTAAGCGTCAGGGTAACTTCTCCTGAACTGATATCATCGGCACTGGGCGTGTACGTCGGATGTAGGGCATGGGGAGCGTCGAACGACCCAGTACCGGATGATGACCAGTTTATCGTTGTGTAATTTGTTGCGTCGGAATTCACCAGTGCATAGGCCTCATCGCCGCAGATCCCGTCGTCGCCGCCTGCAAACGCCGTGGCGCTTGGCCAGATCGTGAGGATCATCGCGTCATCTGCGTTACCGCAGGTCCCGATTCCTGTTGCGGTAAGGGTCAGTGTAACTGTTCCTGAACTGATATCACCGGCACTGGGCGCATACGTCGGATCCAGTGCATGGGGAGCGTTGAACGCTCCAGTACCGGATGATGACCAGTTTATTTCTGAATAATTTTCGGCAAAAGTACCTGTCAGCTGATAGGATTCGCCTTCGCAGACACCTGCATCGGGGCCGGCAATGGCAATGGGTGCTCCGGTGATGGTCAGGATCATTTCGTCCGAATCTTCCGGACATACACCCTCGCCGGTGGCCGTTAGTGTGAGTGTGACCCATCCGGCGTCAATGTCGGCCGTACCGGGGATGTAAACGGGATTCACCTCTCCGGTATCATTAAACGTTCCGTCGCCGCTGGTCGTCCAGGCGAAGTCGTCTGAATTTTCGACCGTGGCATCTGACAGGGTGTAGGATTGGCCTTCGCAGATGGCATCATCTTCTCCTGCGAACGCAATCACTGCCAGCCAAATGGTCAGGGTCATGTTGTCCGAAACATCCCCGCAGGTTCCGTTGCCAAAGGCTGTGAGCGTAAGGGTGACCTGTCCGCTGGCAATGTCGTCTGTTCCGGGCGTGTAGGCGGCTGTCAGCAGGGTCTCATTGTTAAATGTGCCGTCCCCGGCTGTGGTCCACAGCACCGAGGCGTAGTTTTCAGCTGTGCCTGCCAGGGTATAGCTGCCTTCACTGGTACACATTCCGCCATCGGGACCGGCATTGACAATGGGCGCTCCGGTCACGGTCAGCG
>DAOQWY010000038.1 GCA_035342335.1 Bacteroidales bacterium | reverse complement strand
GAAAGTGGTATCATTTACGGCTGTTTGCCGGTATCAGTTTAGATCGGGGTTAAAATCTGTTTCGTTAGCTTCTTTTTATGCAATGCTCATTTTGCTTGCAAAATCGGCTTTGCTTTGACCAAATTCAGTTTCCCGGATCAAAGCACCTATTACAGTACCACTTTTCATAATTTGCCTCGACAAGACAAACTCCTTCTTCTCAGAAATAATGCTCTGACACAGCTTTACAATGGCGATGGCAAAGACATAACTTTTTGATTTTAATATGTTTTTTTTCATTTCCTAAAGCTGAGTTTTTATTAGGTTGTTGAAAAAGAATAAGTTAAATGAACGTGGGCATGAAATGCCTAGCGATTAAAACGTGGGTAAAATCCCTGGAAACTTGCCCTTGTTTCCAATAATCGGGACAGAATGTCCTGATTATTGTCCTGATACCTTATTTTGAGTATTATTGTCCTTAATGTATTCATTATCAGTTGTTTTATATCTGTACCAAAATGTCTCATATTCATTTTATATGTACCGTAAATTCAAAATTTGGTACACGTTTTAAATATGGGTACCATCCCGGGACATATTGTTTCCTTTCAATAATTCAAACAGTCTGGTGTTGATGTAAATGTTTTCCCGTCCTATTTTCTGAGCTGTTACAATTCCTGTGTCTTCCAGACTTTGCAAATATCTTGATGCAGCCTTTCTTTCAATTTTCAGATTGTCAACCAAAAAATCAATTTTACAATAGGGCTGCTCAAACAGTATCTCAATTAAATCTTTGCTGTATATCCGGGGTGTTTTTCCCTTTACAATGTTTATGGTTTCGTTCAACAGGCTATTAATGCTATTGACCTGCTTTATGGTATCTGTGGCTGTTTGCTCAATGCCTTTCAGAATATAAAGTATCCATGGTTCCCAAACAGCCTTAAACGTGACATTTCTCAATAAGCGGTAATATTCTCCCTTATTTTGAATAATGAATCCGCTGAGGTAGAGTATAGGACTATCCAATAAGCCTTTCAGCATAAGATAAAGCACATTTACGATGCGACCTGCTCTGCCATTGCCATCATAAAATGGATGGATGCTTTCAAACTGGTAATGCTGAACTGCCAGCTTGATAAGTGGCGAAACATCATCATCTTCATCAATATTGAGGAATTTTTCCAGATTAGTCATTAGGTTGCTGATGGCATCTTTATCATCTGGTGGTGTGTAAATCACCTCTCCGGTGGCATCATTTTTTAAAGTTGTGCCAGGCAGTTGGCGAAGCCCTGCCGTGTTTTCTTCGAGAATATTCTGAACCTGAATAATGCCGTTAGTGCTCAAAAAGCCTTTGTCACGGATAAACTTCGAGCCTGTAAACAATGCCTCACGGTAGTGAAGCACCTCTTTTGTGGCAGAATCGGGTTTGAATGATTTAGCCGTTAATGCCTTGTATAATGAATCGTGTGTGGTTATCACGTTTTCGATTTCAGATGACGCTTTGGCTTCCTTTAAAACGATGGCATTGATGAGAATATTCTGGTTTGGCAGCGTATGTGCCAAACCTTTTAATTCAGCCAGTGCAACGGCTGCTTTGCTTTCCTGCCTTAAAATGGCTTTGGTTTCAATTGCATCCCTGTCGGGTGGCAACAATGGCAGTTTATTATTTGGAATTTTAGGCTTTAGCTCCATATTTCTAATATTTTACTTACTGATCGACTTAGAATCATTCGTAAAGTAACGTAAACTTAGCTGTTTTTTAGCTATTTAGGCTGTGCTAATAGCTAAAATCTATTAAAAGCAAAGGATTACTTTCCGATACAGAATTTACCAAAAATGTTGTTCAGGATCTCTTCGCTGGTGATCTCGCCGGTGATCTCACCCAGGTGATATAACGCCTGGCGGATGTCAGCCGCGATCAGATCGGTGGGTGTGCCCTTCTGAATGCTGCTCTCCACGTGCTTTAACGCCTTATGCGACCGGACCAGCGCTTCGTAGTGCCGCACGTTCGACACCAGCGCCTGGTCCATCGGAAAGCCCTCTTCGACCGACTTGCGGAGCTGGGAGGTGATCAGGTTGATGTTCTCGCGGCGTTTGGCCGATACAAAGATCGTCTCCAGATCCACCAGCTCCTGGAAGTCCTTGGGGATCTCCACCAGCTTGTCGATCTTGTTGCCGATGAGGATCCACTTTTTCGTCCGGTCCTTCATATGCTGCCTGAACTCCTCCACGACCTCCCTGACATCATCCCAGGTGCACTCGCTCACGTCGCACACATACAAAACGATCCTTGCCTGTCGGATCTTCTCGTAGGTGCGTTCAATGCCCATGCTCTCGATCTCGTCGCGGGCGGGGCGGATGCCTGCTGTGTCGATAAAACGGAACGAAACGCCGTCGATGATGATCGTATCTTCAATGGCATCGCGCGTAGTGCCCGGCACCTCCGACACGATCGCCCGCTCCTCGTTGAGGATCGCATTGAGCAACGTGGACTTGCCTACATTGGGCCTGCCGACAATGGCCACGGGAATGCCGGTCTTCAGCACATTGCCCATCGTAAAGGAATCGATGAGCGATTTGATGTGCTTATCCATTGTATGGATCAATCCGAGCAGCTTGCGCCGGTCGGCAAACTCCACATCCTCTTCGCTGAAATCCAGTTCCAGTTCCAGCATCGAGGCAAAATCCACCAGCTGCTGACGCAGTTTTTTGATGCTGTCTGAAAAGCCTCCGCGTATCTGGTTGATGGCCAGGTCGTGTGCAGAACGGGAATGGGCGGCGATCAGATCCGTGACCGCCTCTGCCTGTGACAGGTCAACCTTGCCGTTGAGATAGGCCCTCAGTGTGTATTCACCCGGCTTTGCCATCCGGCATCCTTTCTCCAGCAACAGCTCGATGAGTTTTTTCTGGATATAGAACGAACCGTGACAGGAGATCTCCACGGAATCCTCACCCGTATATGAATTCGGAGCTTTATAAACATAAACCAGGACCTCATCCAGCATCTCCCCGTCTGTGCTGACCGTGCCGTAATGTATGGTGTATCCTTTGGCCTGACCGACCTTCAGGCCTTTCTCCCTGGGAGTGAATATCTCATCGGTCACGCGAAACGAGTCCGGCCCCGATATCCTGACAATGGCAATCGGACCGGTCCCGGGCGGGGTGGCGATGGCGCAGATGGTGTCGGTACTTGTGAGAAAACCTGTTTTATGATTCATTTCAAGGATTATTTTCTTATTAAACGAAAAGATTCTATTTTTGGTTTCTGTTTGAGTAAGGCACAAAGGCACAAAGGCACAAAGGCACAAAGGCACAAAGGCACAAAGGCACAAAGTAAATTAGATTTCAGATTTCAGGTTATGGGGATGGGAGAGATCAGGACGTATAGGGATTTGGCGGTGTGGCAGAAAGCAATTGAGCTCGTTACATGTGTATATGAAAACACAAAATCATTTCCTGCAGATGAAAAGTACAGCTTGGTCTCCCAGATCCGAAGGGCTGCTGTTTCAATTCCATCCAATATTGCAGAGGGATACGGCCGTAAGCACACAAATGATTATTTAAGATACCTGCAGATCTCCATCGGTTCAGTATTTGAACTCCAAACGCAGCTGATCATATCAAAAAATTTGAATTATATTGATAATGAAAAATATGATAATCTTGAAAATAAAACAAGAGAAATTGAACGAATGTTATCCAGCCTAATCTCAAAAATCAAACATTAACTTTGTGCCTCTGTGCCTTTGTGCCTCTGTGCCTTTGTGCCTTGAACCAATATGCAACAACATAACCTCTTCGCATCATGAGCATCCTCGTCAACAAATCCTCCCGGGTCATCATCCAGGGCTTTACGGGAAAAGAAGGAACCTTCCACGGAATGCAGATGATTGAATATGGAACGAACATCGTTGGCGGAGTGACTCCCGGCAAGGGAGGGGAGAAACACCTTGGCCGTCCGGTGTTCAACACCGTAGCCGATGCCGTGCAAAAGGAAAAAGCCAATGTCACGTGCATTTTGGTACCACCGCCCTTTGCGGCCGATGCGATCATGGAAGCCGCCGACGCGGGCATCCAGTTGATCGTTTGCATCACCGAAGGCATACCGACACGCGATATGGTCATGGTCCATGATTTCTTATGCAGCAAGGCATCGCGGCTGGTAGGTCCCAACTGCCCGGGCGTGATTACCCCTGAGGAATGCAAGGTGGGGATCATGCCGGGATTTATCCATAAGAAGGGGCACATCGGGATCGTCTCCCGCTCGGGAACGCTTACCTATGAAGCGGTGGATCAGCTTACAAAGATCGGGCTTGGCCAGTCCACCTGTCTGGGCATTGGTGGTGATCCGATCATCGGAACCCATACGGTGGATGCCATTTCCATGTTCAACGTCGATCCTGAGACCCACGGGATTGTCATGATCGGAGAGATCGGCGGCAACATGGAGGCCGAAGCTGCCTACTGGTACAAGCGCCACGGGACCAAACCCATGGTGGCTTTCATCGCCGGTGCCACGGCGCCCAAAGGCCGTCGAATGGGACATGCGGGAGCCATCATTGGCGGCAAGAACGATACTGCCCAGGCTAAAAAGGAGATACTGCGGGAATGCGGTATCCACGTGGTGGATTCTCCGGCACAAATCGGGACGAAAATGAAAGAAATTCTTTCATAGTTCTGTTAAATTCCAAATTCCAAGCACTAAAATCCAAGCAAATCCAAAATCCCAAGATCCAAACCTTCCTTTGGGATTTGGGATCTGCAAGTTAGCGCCTGATGAGCTCATATGCTCCGAGATCCGGCTTCCCGTCGAGCGTACGGTTATTGTTGTTCAAGTCATTCACCAGGTTAAGGACGGAGGTGTTGATGATGTCCATCAACCCGGCATCGACGGCAGGGGAGAGAATCGTATCGAGCGTATAGTCGTTGGTTTCATAGTCTGAAAAAAGAGGGTCTTCATTGAAGACGCAGCCTGCTATGAAGGGATCGGCAATCCGTGTTGTTCGCAGCAGGCAGTGGTCGAACAGATAATTGAACTGCGCCAGGGATGTACTGGCCAGGGCGATCTCCTCGGTTTTATTTCCGTAAACAATGCAATTGCCGAAATAAGCCTGGTTGAGGTCCCGTGCAATCGTATCCTTGACATGCCCCATGTCGTCCAGCAGCAGGTAAAAATTGGTCAATACCAGTGAAGCTGTTTGTCGTGCGGTATAGGGGTAGTAATTGCCGATGGTACAGTGCCTGAAGTCGTAGGTTCCGCCAATGCCGAGAAAAACAGCTGTTTCGGCGCAGTTGGCGATCACGCAGTTGGCTGCCACCACATGGGAACCCAGCGCCTGGAGCCCGTACCCGCTCATGTTCAGGATCTGTGTATTGCTGAGCTTCAGGGTTGGCTGTGGAGAACTCCCCAGTGTGTCGACACGAATCCCGATGACCGCGTTCCTGATGATGGCGTGGTCGATCTCGTTGTTCTTGCTGCCTGCTGTGAGCCAGATCGTCCCCCATTGACCGGGTAACTCCTGCAGGTCTTCGTCCAGCCGGTCGCCCTGGAACGTGACAGGTGCATCGAATGTTCCTGCTATCTTAAGGGTGGCCTCGTTCGCAACGGCAAGTATGGCGTCCTTGTGAAAGTACACCCTGCTGCCGGGCTGGATGGTCAGCGAGTAGGAGGAGTCGATGATCACAAAACCATAGACCACATGCGGTTTGTCGTTCGCCCACATCCCGTGCATCTGGTAAACGGCATTCGTGTAGAAATGTGCATTCTGCCCGTAAGCCACCAGATCGATATCCTGAACATTCCCGTTGGTTTCAAAAACGATCGAGTCAGTGACAAGGAATGGATTGTTTTCATTGGTGGGATCAACCGTGACGCGTATGAAGATGAACAGGCTGTCGTTGGCTGGGATCTCAACATCCCTGAGCTGGATGGAAGGGACTCCATCGATGTTCAGCTCAAACGGGGAGCCGCTGCCTCCGGCCAGGCGCACAGAGGCGATCTTTACCCTGTTTTTATCGTTGTTGTACACCATCAGATACCGGGTGGTCGTGCCAATGGTGGCAAAGACGGTATCGAAGACCACCGTGTCGGCCGAAAACGTAAGCTTCACCGAGGGATTGGTGGTGATCTCCTCTTTGTTGCAGGAAATCATGAACATCCCCGGAATGAGCAGGAAGAAAAAGACTTGGAAACTCCGGATGATGAAGGATCTGTTCAGCATGAATTCAGACCGGCAAAATTACCGATTCCTGTCATATATACGGTTGGCAGGGGAAAATATTTTGCAGGTGAACCACTTCCTTTGCAGAATCCTTAAATAATCTTCGGGGGCAAGGAAAAGTTCAGGGATTTCACTAACTTTGCCAACTCATTTTTTTTCGTTACATTCGGTGGTCATTTTATATTAATAACTTATAAATGAGTTATCTGAAGTTTGATAAGAACCAGCTGATCAACCTTGAATATTCATTATCCAGGGAACTTCTGAGGACAAATCGTGCCGGGTCCTATGGTTTTACAACGATCATAGGCTGCAATACCCGTAAATACCATGGCTTATTTGTTGCTCCCCAGCCCCTGGTCGACCAGGATAATCACGTACTGCTTTCTTCAGTGGATGAAACAATCATTCAGCATGATGAGGAGTTTAATCTTGCGATCCATAAATTCAGGGGAGAGGTGTACAAGCCCAAAGGACACAAGTATATACGGGATTTTGACTGCGAACCCATTCCCAAGCTCACTTACCGGGTCGGCGGTGTTGTGTTGACCAAGGAAACCCTGTTTACGGCCAGGGATGAGAAAGCGATGATCCGCTATACGCTGGTCGACGCCCATTCGCCCACACGGATGCGTTTCCGCCCGTTTCTGGCCTTCCGGAACATCCATCGCCTGACCAAAGCCAACTATGATGCTGACACCAAGCACCAGCCAATCGGGAACGGGATCAAGGTAAAGCTCTACCCTGGATATTCCCATCTTCACCTGCAGTTCTCCAAGCAGGTGGATTATGTCCACGTGCCTGACTGGTATTTTAATTTTGAGTACATCAGGGAAAAAGAGAGAGGATACGATTACCTGGAGGACCTGTTAACGCCCGGGTATTTCGAAACATCCATCGAAAAGGGAGAAAGCATAGTATTTTGTGCCGCCCTGGAGGAAGTGGATGTAACGACACTGAGCCGAAGTTTCGACAAAGAGGTAGGCTCCCGAATCCCAAGAGACAGCTTCTATCATTGCATGATTAATTCTGCCCAGCAGTTCATCGTTACAAGAGGAAAAAAATCGGAAATCATTGCCGGGTTTCCCTGGTATGGGAAATGGGGAAGAGACACGTTCATTGCGCTTCCCGGGCTGACCCTGACCCAGAATGACACGAAGACCTTCAAAGCGGTAATGGATGCCATTCTCAAGGAGCTGAAAGGACCTTTGTTCCCGAATTTCGGGCAGGGGCATGAACAGCATTACAATTCCGTGGATGCATCCCTTTGGTTTTTCTGGGCCCTTCAGCAGTATCTCCTCCATGTCAAGGATCCAGGGAAGATCTGGGAAGAGTACGGAAAAAAGATGAAGGTCATCCTTCGGGGTTATCGTGTCGGCACCATGTACAATATTAAGATGCAGGAGAACGGATTGCTGTACGCCGGTGTGCCCGGACTGGCCATCACCTGGATGGATGCCATTGTTGACGGCAAGCCTGTGAATGCCCGCATTGGGCTTCCGGTGGAAGTAAATGCCCTGTGGTACAATGCCGTCATGTTTGCGCTGGAGCTTGCACGTGAAGCGGGGGATAAAGATTTCATTGCCGAATGGCAGCCTGTGGCCGAAAGGATCCCTCAGGCATTCCTGGAGACGTTTTACAGTGAGAAGGAAGGCTATCTGGCTGATTATGCTGATGGCGGGTTCAGGGATTTTGCCGTGCGGCCGAACATGCTCTTCGCTGCTTCACTACCCTATTCACCCGTGGATGAAGAGATCCGTAAGCAGATCCTGGACATCATTGAACGGGAACTATTGACACCGCGCGGGCTCCGTACGTTGTCACCCAAGAATCCCAACTACCACGGTGTCTATTTTGGTGATCAGACAGCCAGGGATCTGGCTTATCATAACGGGACGGTATTTCCGTGGTTATTCGGCCATTTTGCTGAGGCTTACCTCCGTTTGCACGGTAAATCGGGAATTTCAAAGATCAGGGGGATTCTGAGCGGTTTTGAAGATGTGATGGACGAGAATGGGATTGGCACCGTACCGGAAGTTTACGATGGAGATCCGCCGCATAATCCGGGAGGAGCCATTTCCCAGGCCTGGAGCGTGGCAGAGCTGCTTCGGGTCGGGAAGATGCTCAGGGATATGGAGGGTGGATGAGAGCCGGCGGTCAGCAGCGGAGCGAAGCGACGTCCCGACGAAAGTCGGGATCAGCGGTCAGCAGCGGAGCGAAGCGACGTCCCGACGAAAGTCGGGATCAGCAGTCAGCAGCGGAGCGAAGCGACGTCCCGACGAAAGTCGGGATCAGCGGTCAGCAGTAGACAGAATGGATTTTGGATTTTGGAATTTATCATATCACGTGCAACAAAATTTAAAGTAATTATATGCGCGTCTTAATGTTCGGCTGGGAATTTCCTCCTCACATCACAGGTGGCCTGGGGACTGCCTGCTACGGCCTTACCAGGGGACTGGCAAAGCACGGGACGGAGGTTATCTTTGTCGTGCCGAAAGCCTATGGTGATGAAGACCAGCGTGCTGTCCGCCTGGTCAATGCCAGCGACATTGTGATCGACATTGATGATGTTGAAAACAAGCAGTACTGGGAACGGATCACCTATATGGAAGTGGGCTCGAACCTTATTCCCTATGTTGCACCGGAAGAATTTACCGACCTGGTCGTACAGGAGCAACTTCGGAAGAAAACCAGCAAGCAGACCCTGTTTTCCGACCGGTATGAGTTTTCAGGCAAATACGGTACGAGCCTGATGGAAGAGGTTTACCGGTATGCGTTGATAGGTTCTGCCCTTGCGGTGAAACACGACTTTGATATCATTCATGCTCACGACTGGCTGACGTACTCGGCCGGTGTTGCGGCCAAGGCAGCTTCAGGCAAGCCGCTGGTGGTCCACATGCATGCCACTGAATTTGACCGGTCAGGGGAGAATGTCAACCAGCAGGTGTATGATATCGAACGTTACGGCATGGAACAGGCGGATCGTGTTATCACCGTTTCCAACCTGACGCGCCAGATTGTCATCGAACGCTACGGCATTGATCCTGACAAGATCATTACGGTGCATAATGCCGTTGAACCTGTGACCAAGGATGAACTGGAAGGAGCCGATAAGGTATTGAAGGAAAAAGTGGTCACCTTCCTTGGCCGCATCACTTTCCAGAAAGGTCCGGAGTATTTTGTCGAGGCCGCGAAAAAGGTACTGGAGGTGGATCCAAATGTACGTTTTGTCATGGCCGGCACGGGTGATCTGATGAACAAACTGATCCGGCGTGTGGCCGAGTTGCGCATTGCAACACGGTTTCATTTTACCGGATTCCTCAAGGGCGCCGATGTGGACCGTATGTTTGCCATGAGTGATGTTTTTGTGATGCCTTCGGTGTCAGAGCCTTTTGGCATCGTCCCTCTGGAAGCCATGCGATCCAATGTGCCCGTTGTCATTTCCAAGCAATCCGGGGTGTCGGAGATTCTCAAGCATGCCCTGAAAGTTGACTTCTGGGATGTCCACGGCCTGGCAGATGCCATCTATGGTTTGCTGCATTACAATGCGCTTTCCGAGACCTTTAAGCATTATGGAAAGGAGGAGGTGGAAAGCCTCAAGTGGGACGATGCAGCCATGAAGGTGAAGGAGGTGTATGAGGGAGTGGCAGGGTAGCTTGCAGCTAAATATAACAACTAATAAGCACAACAGCATCATTTATGAGATCAATCTGTCTTTATTTCCAGGTTCATCAACCCTTCAGGTTAAGGACGTACCGTTTCTTTGACATCGGAAGGGATCACTACTATTACGATGATTATTTGAACCGGTCGATCACACAGCGCGTTGCCCGGCGATCGTATCTGCCTGCCAACCAGATCATCCTGGATCTGATCAAAGAATACGGCAGTGCGTTTAAAGTTGCTTATTCCATTACCGGACTTGCACTTGAACAATTTGAAAAATATGCACCGGAGGTCATTGAAAGCTTTCAGAAACTGGCGCGGACGGGTTCCGTCGAATTTCTGACGGAAACCTATGCCCACTCGCTGGCTTCCCTCCGCAGCAAGGAGGAGTTTTTCAGACAGGTGAAGGAGCACTCGGATAAGATCAAAACATTGTTCGGTCAGCGACCCAGGGTGTTCAGGAATACCGAACTGATCTATTCGGACCGGGTTGGTGAGCTGGTGGCGGAAATGGGTTATGAACTGATGCTGAGCGAAGGCCCCCGGCACATCCTGGGATGGAAAAGTCCGAATTTCATGTATTGCAACGCGGTCAATCCCCGGCTGAAGCTTCTGTTGAAAAATTTCAGGCTGAGTGATGACATTGCTTTTCGTTTTTCACTGCAAAGCTGGAATGAGTGGCCACTGACCGCTGAGAAGTTTGCTTCCTGGATACAGGCGTTCAATCCCCGGGAGGAAGTGGTGAATATTTTCCTTGATTACGAAACCTTTGGCGAACATCAATGGGCTGACTCCGGGATCTTTGATTTTCTGAGAAACCTGCCCCGGACCGTCCTGGGTGCTACCGACTATGCATTCCATACGCCAGGGGAATTGCTTGAGCTCCTGCAGCCCGTTTCCTCCATCCATGTGGGGCATGCGATCTCGTGGGCTGATGAAGAACGTGATACGACTGCCTGGCTCGGCAATGAGATGCAGGCTGAAGCGGTTGACAAGCTTTATAGCCTGGAAAACAAGGTGAACGCCCTTCACCGGGAAGATCTTACAAGGGACTGGCAATACCTTCAGTGCAGTGATCATTTTTATTATATGTGCACCAAGTGGTTTTCCGATGGCGAGGTCCATAAGTATTTCACTCCCTATGCTTCACCCTATGAAGCATTTATCAATTATATGAATGTGCTTTCTGATTTTATGACCCGTGTCAATGATGCAGTTGACGGGTCCCGGGAAGCAATCCCTGCAGTGGCAAAGAAGCAATCCGTGAAGAAGGGATCAAAAAAGCCGGCCAGGGTGACTTCTGCTGAGAAGGTTTGTACACTTGAGGATATGCAAAATCTTTCGCCCACACACCTGAAAAAGCTCCTGGCCCAGGTTGACCTGGAAACCCTGGCCTGTGCACTCATCAATTGTGATGTGTCATTGAGGGATAAGTTGATCAAGGTACTTTCCCCGAAAGACCGGATCCGCTTTGAAGCGTTTACCGAATCACACAGAAAGAGTAAAAAGACGGAGATCAATCAGTGCCGCCAGAAACTTACGGCGGTAATCAATGATCTTTGATGGATTTTTAACCGATGTAATCTTTAAAAGGTTGGTATGATGGAAAAGGATCAATACACAAAGCCTGATTATATTTTTGAAGTTAGCTGGGAAGTCTGCAACAAGGTTGGAGGGATCTATACCGTACTTTCGACCAAGGCACGCCAGCTCACTGAACGTTTCGGCGATCATTATATCCTTCTTGGCCCGGATGTCTGGAAAGAGACCGATGAGAATCCGGACTTCATTGAGGATAAAACACTGATGACCGCCTGGCAGGAGAAAGCGGCCCAGGAGGGTCTGCGCTTTCAAATCGGCCGCTGGAACATCAGTGGTCACCCGATCGTGATCCAGGTGGATTTCACAACGTTTTTTCCCAATAAAAACAAGATCTTCGCCAAGTTCTGGGAGACATATAAACTGGATTCTCTGGCAGGAGGATGGGATTACATAGAGCCTGCCCTGTTCGGTTATGCGGCCGGCAGGATCATCGAAAGTTATTACGAATTCTATCTTTCGGGGCAGGATAAGATCATCGCCCACTTTCACGAATGGATGACCGGAACAGGTATTTTGTATCTGGAAGAGTTCATGCCGCAGGCAGCCACTGTCTTTACGACCCACGCCACTACACTTGGCCGGTGCATTGCCGGCAACGGTTTACCATTATATAAGAATCTAAATACCTACGATCCGGAATCTACGGCACAGAATTTTAACCTCCGGTCAAAATTTTCCCTGGAGTACCACTCGGCCAACACATGCGATGTTTTTACAACAGTCAGCCCGATAACCGCCCGGGAGTGTGAACATTTTCTGCGGCAAAAGGTCAGCGTGATCACCCCCAATGGTTTTGAGAATTCCTTTGTTCCCGTGGGAGACGACTTTGCCAGGCGGCGCAACAGTGCGCGCCAAAAGGTGACCGCCGTGACGGAAGCGCTTCTGAACCAGCACATACCAGAGGATTCTTTGTGGATCCTTACAAGTGGACGTTATGAGTTCCGAAACAAAGGCCTTGATCTTTTCATCGACAGCCTGGGCCGCATCAATAAGGATCCGGAGGTGGAACGGCCTGTTCTTGCGGTCATCGCGGTACCTGGCAACCACAAGGGACCCGATGAGGCAATGCTGCAACGGATCAGGCAGACCGACTTTTTGCAACCGATCACAGGTGTCCACCTGACCCATCTTTTGTGGGATCCCTCCAACGATGCCGTTTTGAGGCGCATCCAGGAGAATGAACTGCTCAACCGGCCTGAAGACAAGGTCAAGATCATCTTTATCCCTTCCTATCTCAACGGGAATGATGGCGTATTCAACCTGGACTATTATGACTTTGTGATTGGCTTTGATGTTTCCACGTTTGCTTCCTATTATGAACCCTGGGGATATACGCCCCTTGAAAGCCTGGCGTTTCATGTCCCTGCGATGATCACTTCACTGTCGGGTTTCGGACAATGGATCCGTGGCAAAAACCCCGATACCGAGCCCGGTCTTGTTGTTCTGGAGAGAGATGACGACAATGACAGGGCGGTAGTTGAAGAAATGATCATCAACATCAAAAAAGCCCTGGCCTGGAATGCTGAACAGTTCGAAGCCGCACGCAATCAGGCCTTCGATCTGTCCCAGCTCACGCTGTGGGATAAATTGATCAGTTACTACGTGGAGGCCTATGAGATGGCGCTCAGGAAATCACTTTCGCGTTCGGATCAATATCTTTCAAAGCAACAGGTTGATATTGGCACCTTCCTCCAGCAGGCAACGGTGATAAAACCGGAATGGAGGAAAATACTGGTCAGTCCGACGTTACCTGAAAAATTCCACATGCTGACCGAGCTTGCCTGGAACCTCTGGTGGACCTGGAACAACGACGCCATCTCCCTGTTTGAGGAGATCGACCCGGTACTATGGAATGAAAGCAGGCAAAATCCGTTGTCGCTCATCGAACGAATTACCATAGAGAAACTTGACTACCTGGAGCGGAATCCCAGGTTCATGGAAAACCTGCAGACGGTCTATCAACGGTTCCGGAACTATATGGATGTCCCGCAGAACGAAGGGCAGGGTCTTGTGGCCTATTTCAGCATGGAGTATGGCCTTCATGATATTCTCAAGATGTACTCTGGCGGACTGGGAGTTCTGGCAGGTGATTACATCAAGGAGGCGAGCGATTCCAATGCGAATATGGTCGCCGTAGGACTGATTTACCGTTATGGGTATTTTACACAGGCGATCTCCCTTTTTGGTGACCAGGTAGCCCGCTATGAAGCACAGAAATTTTCTCATTTGCCTTTAACCCCTGCCCGTGGCAGCGACGGCGAGTGGATCCGCGTGAGTGTTGCACTGCCCGGTAGGGTTGTCTATGCAAAGGTATGGATCCTTCAGGTGGGCCGCATCTCCATTTACCTGATGGATGCCGATATCCCTGAAAACAACGAGGCCGACAGATCCATTTCCTATAACCTCTATGGGGGAGATGAAGAGATGCGGCTCAAACAGGAACTGCTCCTGGGTGTAGGAGGCATCCGGTTGCTGGATGTACTCGGTATCAATCCAGCTGTTTTCCACATCAATGAAGGACATGGGGCTTTCATAGGCCTGGAACGGTTAAGGAAATATGTTCAGGTTGATAAACTCTACTTCATGGAAGCTCTGGAGGTGGTACGGTCTTCCACGCTATTCACCACCCATACTCCTGTCGCAGCAGGCCATGACCATTTTACGGAAGATCTGCTTCGGACCTACATCCCTCATTATGCCGACCGGTTGCGAATCACGTGGGATACTTTCATGAATCTTGGACGGATGCACAAAAACAATCCCAGTGAAAAGTTTTCGATGAGTGTTCTGGCTGTAAATTTTGCACAGGAGGTCAATGGTGTGAGCCGCCTTCACGGAACGGTAAGCCAGGAGATGTTCAGCCCGCTGTTCGATGGTTATTTCACCAATGAAATTCCAATTGGATACGTGACCAACGGGGTGCACTATCCCAGCTGGACTGCCCCGGTCTGGCAACAATTGCATCAAGAAGTCTTTGGAGAGGCATTTTTAAGTGATCAGTCCAATCCGGAACACTGGAAGAAGATCCACCAGGTGCCGGATGCTAAAATATGGGAAATCAGGAACCAGCTCCGGAAAGAACTGATCGCGTTTCTCAGGGAAAAGGTTACCCGTGACCTCACTGCCAGGCAGGAGAATCCCAAGCTGATCTTCAAGACCATTGAAGCTCTCAACGAGCACGCACTGACCATTGGGTTTGCCCGGCGTTTTGCCACGTATAAACGGGCGCATCTTCTGTTTTCAAACCTGGAAAGGCTGGATGGACTGATCAATAGTCCCACGCACCCGGTCCAGTTCATTTTTGCCGGGAAAGCACACCCCCGTGACAAAGCCGGTCAGGACCTGATCAAGCGGATCATCGATATTTCAAAGCGCCCTGAATTCATTGGCAAGATCATCTTTCTGGAAAATTATGAGATCGGACTTTCCAAGAAACTGATCCCGGGTGTGGATATCTGGCTCAACACCCCCACACGGCCCATGGAAGCCAGTGGCACCAGCGGTGAGAAAGCTGTGATGAACGGAGTGGTCAATCTGAGTGTTCTGGATGGGTGGTGGGCCGAAGGGTATCGCCCGGAAGCCGGGTTTGCCATACCGGAAGGCCGCTTTTACCAGGATCAGCATTATCAGGATGAACTGGATGCGGAAATCCTGTACAACCTGCTGGAGGATAACATCATGCCGTTATTTTATAAACGCGACGAGAATGATGTCCCGGTGGAATGGGTTCAATATATAAAAAATACATTCTCGGAGGTCGCACCTCATTTTACGATGAAGCGCATGTTAAATGATTATAAATCAAATTATTACAATAAGTTACTGGCCAGAACGGCACTGATGGGAAAGGATGAATTCCTTCTGGCACGGCGTGTTGCCAAATGGAAACGCAAGGTGATCAGCAACTGGGATAAAATTGAAGTACTGGAGGTAAAAGTACCTGATCCCAGCATCAGTCCACTGAAACTTGGTGATCAGTTTAATGCAGAAGTAATCCTTTTCATTCCGGAAATATCCTGTGAGCATATCGGAGTTGAAGCCTTATTCGGGCAGAAGGACAATGGTGAGGTGAAGAATATCCTATGGGTAAAGGAGATGGAAATGAAGAAGCTGGAGAATAACAGGGTATCGTATAGCTGTCGTATCCACATGGACCGGGCTGGAGGGTATGACTATATCTTCAGGATCTATCCCAAAAGCGATCTGGTACCCTACCGGCAATCCCTCCGTCTGGTGAAATGGCTTTAAATTAATCGTATGTTTTTTTATGTGACAACCTAAAACATTCCTTATGAACCTGTTAACAGGAAAGACAGCTCTCATTACCGGTGCATCCCGGGGCATTGGCCGTGCCATCGCCCTGACATTTGCCGGAGAAGGCGCCAGCATTGCCTTCACCGATCTTCGAGGGGATGAAGCGATGCGAAATCTTGAGAATGAGCTTCAATCAATGGGTGTGACCGCCCGGGGCTATGCTTCCGATGCCAGTTCCCTGGCAGATTGTGATCAATTGGTCAATGAGGTAGTGCAGGATTTTGGCAAAATCGATATACTGGTCAACAACGCTGGCATTGCACGGGATAATCTCCTGATGCGGATGTCGGAAAACGATTGGGATATGGTGCTTGCTGTCAATTTGAAATCGGTGTTCAATATGACCAAAGCCATTCAGCGGCCCATGCTCAAACAACGCTTCGGCTCCATCATCAACATGAGTTCCATCGTGGGGATACGAGGCAACGGAGGACAATCAAATTACTCAGCCTCCAAGGCCGGGATGATTGGTTTCACGAAATCAGTCGCATTGGAGCTCGGCAGCAGGAACATCAGGTGCAATGCCATCGCACCGGGATACATCGAATCAGAAATGACACAGAAACTGCCCTCCGAGGTTCAGGAAAACTGGCTGAAAAGCATTCCGCTGCACCGCTCAGGAAAACCGGAAGATGTGGCCAACGTGGCACTTTTCCTTGCTTCCGATCTGTCGGATTATGTCACCGGACAGGTTATCCAGGTGTGTGGAGGATTGTACACATGATGAGAGGAGAAAGGAGAGAGGAGAGAGGAGAGAGGAGAGAGGAGAAAGGAG